>JBBTXJ010000136.1:0-3167 GCA_038062335.1 Patescibacteria group bacterium
TCCATCAAATCAATGATCTCCCAAAATTCGTCAAGCGTGCCGTAGCCGCCGGGAAAAAACACGAACGCCTGCGCCGGCGTGGCAAACATGACTTTGCGCGTGAAAAAATAATGAAGCGCGATGGATTTTTTGACATACGCGTTGATGCGTTGTTCATGCGGTAAAAGAATGTTGATGCCAACGGACTCTCCCCCGCCTTCATCCGCGCCGCGATTGGCGGCTTCCATGATGCCGCCGCCGCCGCCCGTGATGGTTGTGTAGCCGCCTTCGGCGAGCATCTTCCCGAGCGAGCGCGCTTTTTTGCAATAAGTGTTGCTCGGTTTGAGCCGTGCACTGCCGAACACGGTTACTTCATGATGAAATTCCCCTAAAAATTGATATCCCTCCACAAATTCTGACATGATGCGGAACACGCGCCACGTGTCGCGATATTCTCCGGTGTTGCCGTTGCCGAATGAAAACGCAAAAGACGGGGTGGCGGGCTTTTCTTTTGCAGGTGCCACAAATGTCCGATATTCTACTTTACCATCTTTAATATAAACGAGGGGCATGCCGTTAGTATAGCACACTATGGCATCCGTTTTCCGTACCCCGTCGCCTGTTCAAAGTGATATCCCACGCGTAATACCAAATCTTCCGTTAAACGAGGTCCAATGAGTTGTATGCCAACAGGCATATTTTTAACGAAACCGCCGGGGATCGAAAGCCCCGGCAGACCGGCCACCGCCGCCGGAATCACAAACACATCTTCTTTATACATGGCGAGCGGATCATTCACCTTCTCGCCAATGCGGAATGCCGGCCCGGGCGTGGTGGGCGCGAGAATCACATCCACTTTGTTGAACACCTCTTCAAAATCCCGCATCATCCACGTGCGCACCTGCTGGGCTTTTTTGTAATACGCATCGTAATAGCCATGCGAAAGCGCAAACGCGCCGATCATGATGCGGCGTTTCACTTCTGCGGGAAATCCTGCCGCGCGCGCCTGCATGTAGGCCTCCTCCAGATTAGCGCCATGCCCGCGTGGACCAAACCGGATTCCCTCCATACGCGCCTGATTCGAACTGTCTTCGCATGGCACGAGCACATAATACACCGCGATCGCGTATTTCGTGTGCGGGAGCGACACATCCATTACTTCGCACCCGAGCTGACGAAACTGATCAGCCGCGCGTTCCACCATTTGCAACATATCCTCGCTCAAATTTTCTATGTATTCGCGCGGAATGCCGATACGAATGCCGCGAATATCCTTCTGCAACATCTGTGAATATGACGGAACTTCACCGGGCACTGTTGTCGCGTCAAGAATGTCTTTACCGGCTATTGCTTCCATCACCAGCGCGCAATCTTCCACGGTTTTTGTGATGGGTCCGACGGTATCGAGTGACGATGCCTTCGGCATCACGCCGTAGCGCGAATTGCGGCCGTAACTGGGGCGCAATCCAACAACATTATTGAACGCCGCCGGCTGGCGAATGGAACCGCCCGTGTCTTCCGCAATGGAATATATGCACATGTCTGCGGCCACCGCGGCCGCGGAACCGCCAGACGAGCCGCCGGGCACACGCTCCAAATCCCACGGATTTTTCACTACGCCATACATGCTGTTTTCATTTGACGCGCCGTGACCAAATGCGTCGCAGTTTTGTTTGCCAATAATCACGCCGCCCTGCGCGCGGATTTTTTTGATGACCGTTGCATCAAACGGCGGGATGTAGGTGTCCAAAATTTTTGCGCTCGCGGTGGAGCGAATATCCGCCGTGCAAATGGCATCTTTCACGCCAAACGGAATGCCGGTGAGCGGCCCCACCACGCCTTTTTGCATCCGAATATCCGCGTCCTCCGCCATCCGCAGGGCCTCGTCTTCACACAAAGTAATAAACGCGTTGAGCGTTGGATTTTTTTCTTTCGCGCGTGCCAAATACTGCCGCGTCAATTCCTGCGAGGAAATTTCACGGTTATCGAGGGCTCTACGTGCTTCAGATATGGTGTACATATCATTCAAAAACTCCGGGCACTTTTAATAAATCCCCTTCGCGTTCCGGAAATTGTTCAATAATTTTCTTCACCACCTCTTCGCTTTGTGGCGCCACCACATCCTCGCGATACACATCCTCCAAACCCGTCACCTGCGAAGTTGGCTCAACATCCGTGGTGTCCACTTCTTGCAACTGTTCCACATAATCCAAAATAGCGGATAGCTCCGTGGCATACCGCTCTTTTTCTTCATCGGTCAGCGCAATCCGCGCCAGCTTCCCAAGGTGCTCAATTTCTTCACGCGTTAATTTCATATACCGTGCACATCCTACCACGCTATTTTATGAGTCGCAAGAATTCATCTTCATCTACAATCTTCACGCCTAATTTTTCCGCGTCCGCATACTTTGACCCGGGGTTCTCACCTGCCACCACAAAATCCGTGTTTTTGCTGACCGAGCCCGCAACTTTTCCTCCCGCCCGACGAACTGCTTCTTTTGCTTCTTCGCGCGAGAGGGACGAAAGCGTGCCGGTAACCACTACCGTTTTCCCTGTGAGTTTTCCGCTCCCGCCAGCTACCACTCTCTCCGCGATTGTTTTCACACCAACCTCCGCAAAATCCAAAAGTAATTTTTGATTCACCGTGTCCTGAAAAAATTCCCTGATGCTTTCCGCCATTTCCGGACCAACGCCGTCTATATTTTCAAAATCTTCTTGCGTTGCTTTTTGCAATTTTTGGAGCGTGCCAAACTCTCGCGCCAAAAGTTGTGCCGTCTCCTCGCCCACATGCCGAATCCCGAGCGCGTTGATAAACCGCGACAAGAAAATTTCTCGCTTTGCCGCGATCGCGTTCACGAGTTTCTGCGCCGAGACGTCTCCAAATCCTTCAAGCTCTCGCAAATCATTGGGTGTTAATCTAAAAATATCTGCGGGCGTGTTCACGAGACCTAATTGCAAAAACCGCGCCACAATTTTTTTGCCGAGTCCGACAATATCAAACGCGCCTTTGGACACAAAATGCTGAATCTGCCGTTCGCGTTGCGCACCGCAATTCTTGCGCGTGCAATATAACGCAACCTCGCCCGCGCGGCGTTCCACGGGCGATCCGCACACCGGACATTTTCGCGGTGCGGAAATAGGCCGCGCATTTCTGGGACGCAACCGCGGCAGGACTTCCAAAACTTTCG
>JBBTXJ010000137.1:0-8101 GCA_038062335.1 Patescibacteria group bacterium
TTATCGTACCACGCGAGAATTTTGACGAAGTTTCCGCCAAGCACTTTGATAAACTCTAGGTCAACAATCGCGCTCGCCGGATTGCCGATAATATCGCTTGAGACGATTGGGTCATCGGTCACTTCCAAAACACCTTTATATAACGGGTTCTTTGCCGCCGCGCGAAATACTTTTTTCACTTCCTCTACCGTGGTGGATTTTTTTGTGATGATGGAAAAATCTGAAAGCGAACCCGTGGCAACCGGCACGCGGAGCGCGATGCCATCAAACTTTCCTTTCAACTGCGGCAAGGTTTCCGTGGTGGCGATTGCCGCGCCGGTGGTAGTGGGCACGATGTTCAACGCCGCCGCCCGCGCACGACGGAGATCCTTATGCGGCCCATCCTGTAAATTCTGATCCGCGGTGTACCCATGCGCCGTGGTCATAAACGCTTTTTCAACGCCAAACCGCGCGTCCATGATTGCCATAACCGGCGCAATACAATTAGTGGTGCATGATGCGTTATTGATAATCTCCTGCCCCGCGTACTTGTCATCATTCACCCCGCGCACAAACGTGGGAACATTCCCGCCTTTTCCCGGAGCGGAAATCACCACGCGCTTCGCGCCGGCCTTCACATGTTGTCGCGCGCCGTCCTCGTTCGTAAAACGGCCCGTGGATTCTATCACCACATCCACGTTCAGTTCCTTCCACGGCAATTTTGCCGGCTCCGAACTCGCGTACACCGGAATTTTTTTGCCGTCCACGATGATATTCTTTTCATCGTATCCCACCTCTCTGCCATAGATGCCGTACATCGTATCGTATTTCAAAAGATGCGCGAGCGTGCGCGTGTCGGTTAAATCATTCAGCGCGACCACAACAATATCTTTGCGCTCAAACGCAACCTTAAACGCATTGCGACCAATGCGTCCGAATCCATTGATGGCGAGTCGTGTAGTGCCCATACCTCCAAAAAGATGGCTATAGTATATCACAGATACGCAAAAACACCCTAGGAGTACTAGGGTGTTTTGTTATTGATAGCAGAAGTTAACTACACTCCGCAACCGCGATTACCGCCGGCAAGCCCAAACTTCACAAACCGTTTCACCTCAATCCGCTCACCGAGTGAAGCAACATGCTGGTTGATGAGTTCACCAATAGTAATCTCCTCGTTCTTCACGTACTTCTGATTCAAAAGGCACACTTCCGCAAACCATGCATTAAGCTTGCCTTCCATAATCTTATCCATCATCTCGGCCGGTTTGCCTTCATTGGCCAACTGATTCCGCATGATTTCTTTTTCACGCTCTAAATCCGCGGCCGGAATATCGTCCTGCGCGATGTAGAGCGGGTCCGCGCCGGCAATGTGCACCGCGATATCATGCGCGAGTTCCTGGAATTTTTCGTTGCGCGATACAAAATCCGTCTCGCACGTGAGCATCAATAACACACCAACACGGCCGCCTGCGTGAATGTACGCGTGCACCGCACCTTCGTTGGTTTCTTTATCCGTGCGCTTTGCCGCCTTGATGGCGCCGCGTTCGCGGAGCAATTTTTCTGCCGCGGCCATGTCGCCGTTGGTTTCTTCCAGCACAACTTTGCAGTCCGCAATGCCTGCGCCGGTCTTCGTGCGAAGCGCCTGAATTGTTTGGATGTCTATAGCCATACTCATTCCGATGTTTCTTTCGTCACCACGCGCTCCTTTTTCTCTTCCTTTTTCACCACCAGCGCGGCCTGCGCGGCCTGCTTCTCTTTCCATTCCGCGCGACCTTCGGCAATTGCCTCGGCCATAAGCGATACCACCATCGTAATAGCATTGACGGCATCGTCGTTCGCCGGAATGACATACGTGGCGTGCTTCGGATTCGCATTCGTATCGCACACACCGAACACAATCATGCCTTTACGCTCCGCTTCCGTGCGCGCGGTCTTTTCCAAACGCATATCGGTGATAAACAACGCGTCCGGCAACCGCTCAAGCGTGGCAACGCCGCTCACCATGTGTCCAAGCCGCTCAATTTCCCGTTCAAATTCAAGCTGTTCTTTCTTTGTGTACTTTTCAAGTTCGCCCTTCTCTTTCTTTTCTTTTAACAAAAGATACTTTTTGATGACTTTGCTCAATTCACTAAAATTGGTAACAAGGCCACCAATCCAGCGCTCAACAATATAGGGCATGCCACACTGCTCGGCATACTGCCGCACAATGCTCTGCGCCTGTTTTTTTGTGCCGACGAACAAGATAATCTTGCCTTCCGCGGCCATGGCGCGCGCGGCGTCAAGCGCCTCTTCCAGCTTCTTGCGCGTCGTTTCTAAATTGATAACGTGCACGCCGCTGCGTTCAGTAAAAATGTACGGCTCCATAGCCGGATGCCAGCGACTGGTTTTGTGTCCAAAGTGCACTCCTGCTTTCAGCATCTCCTCCAACGTTGGGATGGTTACCATATACTATTCTTGTTACCTCGCCGCGCGAGCCTTCATTGTCATCCCGGGCTTGACCCGGGATCCAGAAGGCAGAATAAAAACGCGACTGTTAAGATGGGTAGAGTATAGCGGAAGCCCTGGGGGGTGTCAAGCCACCGTACAAGGATCTCTATAATAAAAAGGCCCCATGCTTCCACATAAGGGCCCTATCACTGTTCACGTTCCAGTAAATCTTTGAGTTCTGCCTCGAGCGCGTCGAACTCGTCGAGCGATTCTCCCTCACGTGGCTTTGCCGCTTTAGCAGTCCGCATCAGACGATCAGCTTGAGCGAGGTCTGCAAGGACACGTTTCAGCGTTGCAAGCTCCTTTTTGAGGAGCTGCGAAACACGCGACTCGGTGATGCAAAGCATTGCGGCTATCTCACTCTCCATTCTGTCCTCAAAAAAGTACTGCCGCACCACGAACCTACCTCTCTTTGTGAGACAACTCATCGCGCGCTCAATGTTCGCCGCGGCACGAAGCGTATCAAGGAACTCTTCCATTTCAAACCCGTCATACCGGGGATCAGGAAGCAGTTCAATTGCCGGCGTATCTCCCTCTCCCACCGGTTCGTACAACGAATATACGCTAACTCCCGCGCGAACCCGCCTCACGGCTTCTACCGGCATCTCAAGCGCACGCGCGATATCTTCCGTCTCCGGAATACAGCCGTGCTCACGGAAGTACGCTTGTTCTGCTCTCCGCACCCTTTTCTCTGCCTCCCGAAACGACCGAGGGACGATGTCCTGGTCACGGAGCTTATCTAGCATGGCGCCGCGTATCCGGAATTCCAAAAAGGACTCAATGGTTCCTTTGCTCGGATCATACCGGTCACGAGACTCAAGGTATCCAATAACCCCACAAGCAATCATGTCCTCCACTTCCACCGTGGATGGAAGACGTTTTACCAGCTTGTGTGCCACCAGGATTATCAACCTAAGGTGCTCCGGAGGAATGGTGGTGCGGTTGCTCATCTCTGCACCGTCTTTCCACTATCTTGGATATAGCCCACGAACTTTTTGGTCCTCTCGTTTACACCACGAAGCGCCGCAAGAAGCTCGCCGCCTCCCCGCGGTCCGAACGACTTCCACACCACGATAAACCGCGCACGAGCCTCGGCGGTGCCATCACCCAATAGCTCGTCAAGGAGAGCAAGCAAACGGAGTGCCGCTGGCCCCACATTCATCCGAAGCTCTTCCCGTTCTGCAAAATCTGCCTTGATCCCCTTTTTAGCCAACTCCTGCAGACGGTCATGTTGGTCAAGAAAAATCTTGAGAGAACCAGCCGTCATCTTCTCCAAATGAGAATCATGCCGCCTCTTAAATTCACGAAACACCGTCTCCATCTCTTCTTGGTCTTTGCACCGCCGCACTAGCGCTATCCCCGCAGACGCCGAAAACTGTTTCTTGGCTACCGCTTGCTGAACTTCCTCCGGAAGCTGAACCAACAGGAGCGTGTTTGACACATGCCCCGCAGTTTTGCCGACCTTCCGTGCAATATCCGCCTGCGTGAGTCCGCGCTCCAAAAGTTTGGCGTATCCCCACGCCTCTTCCATGGAGTTCAGGTTGGCACGATTGAGGTTGTCCACCAGCCCAAAAACAAGCGCATCGGTATTGGCGGGCATAACGAATGCCCGAATCGTTGTCTCTCCCAAAGCCGTCACACATCGGAAACGACGTTCTCCCGCGACGATGAGGTATCCCTCTCCTGTGTCGGTATCCGGTTTGACGTGAATGGGATTGCGAAGTCCATTCTCCTTGATGGAGAGTAGGAGCTCCTCTAGCTCATCCGGGTCAAAATACTTACGCGGCTGTTCCGAATCAGGCCGTACCTCCGCCAGCAGTAACTGAACGACATTCTGCCCTGACGTTTCCATTGATGCCCCTTCCTTTTCTTGTTGAGAAGAACAGATGATAGTATGCACGGAAAACACCAAAAGGTCAACTCCTTGACGCTCCCGCGCCCATCTGCTACACTATTCCCATCTATGAAATCGGACATCCATCCCGCGTACTATAAAGAGGCGACGGTGAAATGCGCGTGCGGCAATACGTTCGCCACCGGTTCAACCCTTGAAAAAATCGAGGTTGAGTTGTGCAGCAAATGCCATCCTTTTTATACGGGTAAACAAAAGTTCGTGGACACGGCACGACGCGTGGAGAAATTCCAGGAGCGCACTGCCAAGAAAGAGGCGGCGGCAAAAGGAAAGCGCGGCAAGACCGTGAAGCGCGCCACCGTGCGGGCGGCCAAGAAAGCGACTGCAACCGCGCCGGTGACCGCGACATCAGCACAATAGCTACACGACAAAACAGACGGCGACGTCTGTTTTGTTATATAATGACCCTATGAACCCTGAACACCAGAAAATAAAAACCCGGCTGGCGGAAGTGGAAGAAGAACTGCAACACGCCACAAGCGACAGAGAAAAACTTGCGAAACTGTCGCGGGAATACAGCGCGCTTAAAAAAACAGCGGCGCTGATTGACGAACTGGCGCGTGTGGAGGCAAGTATAAAGGAAACCGCCCTGATGGCCAGCACGGAAAGCAGCCAAGAAATGAAAGACATGGCGGATTTTGAATTGAAAGAACTCGAAGCAAAACATGCCCAGCTCACCGTTGCGCTCGAAGACGCGCTCTCACCCAAAGACCCGCGCGATTCAAAAGAAGTCATCATGGAAATCCGCGCCGGCGCCGGCGGCGATGAGTCCGCGCTTTTTGCCGCGAACCTCTACCGCATGTACACACGCTATGCCGAACGCAAAGGATGGCGCGTACAGGTGCTCGATGAAAGCGGCATCGGCATCGGCGGATTCAAAGAAATCACCGCGGAAATTACAGGAGAGAACGTCTATGGAACCCTCAAGTATGAACAAGGCGTACACCGCGTTCAGCGCGTACCGGAGACAGAAAAACAGGGGCGCATCCACACCTCCACGGCCACGGTAGCCATGATGCCGCAAATCGAAGAAACGGAATTTAACATTGACCTGAAAGATTTGAAGATTGATACGTACCGATCCGGCGGCAAAGGTGGGCAGAATGTGAACAAAGTAGAAACCGCGGTGCGCATTACGCATCTACCGAGTGGCATCGTGGTGAGTTGTCAAACCCAGCGTTCGCAGCTGCAAAACCGCGAACGAGCCATGGCGGTCTTGCGCGCGCGCATTGCGGAAATAGAGGATGAAAAACGACGTTCTGCCGAAGTGTCCGAACGCCGCAAACAAATCGGTACCGGCGGGCGCAGTGAAAAAATCCGCACCTACAACTTCCCGCAGGATCGCATTACGGATCACCGTATCAAGGAGAGCTGGAGCAATATCGCGAGTATTTTAGATGGCGACTTGGATGCGCTGATCGGGGCGTTAAAAAAAGCGGCCCGCGGGTAATGTCATTGCGTATGCCGCGTTTCTCTCGTTGGCTATTCCTCATCACACTCCTTGCTCTCATCCCGCGCCTCATTTTTCTCTTTACGCGTGGCAGTTTTTGGTTCGACGAACTCTTTACGCTTGAGTTGGCGAAACTGCCCTTTCTTGAAGCCGTGCGCCTCGCGAGCCAAGACACGAACCCGCCGCTTTGGACCATTATCATGTGGCCGTGGGTGCACCTTCTGCCACACGCAGAATGGATGGTGCGTCTTCCTGCCCTTGCGCTCGGCGTCGCCGCAGTTCCTCTTGTCGGATTACTCGGAAAAAAACTCGCCAATCCTGCCGCCGGCCTCATCGCCGCCCTACTCGTTGCCGCCTCTCCCACCATCATCTACTTCTCCACCGAAGCGCGCATGTACGCGCTGTTTGTTTTTTTGACACTGCTCACGTGTTATTTTTTGATCACCGAACGGCGACGCGCGTATTACGCGAGCCTTTTCCTGCTTCTCGGCGCCCATCTCTACGCAGTCATCCCAGCATTCGCTTTTTATCTCTGGGGGTCATTGACGATTAAAAAAGAAAAACGATGGCGATGGCATTGTACACATTTTGTACTCATCGCCATATGGGGCCTCTGGTTCGCATGGTCATTTCTGCCAAAGGTTGGAGACATCGCAACCAATAGCTGGTTCGTGCACACCGAACCGCGCCGCGGCTGGCCATTCAGTATCGCGAGTGCGCTTACGATGGTGGCCGGCACCATGCCCATGTATGTCTATTGGCTGACGCTTGCCACGATGATCGGATTCGTCGCATACGCCATATACCACAGCATCCACACTAAACAGATCGCACTGCTTCTCCCTATTACCATACTCGGTATTGGGTTTATCGTTGCGCTTCTTGTAGGCCCTCCAAAAATCAAGTATTTCCTGTTTCTTCTTCCGGTAATCGCCGTTCTTCTTGGTGCCATACAGACACGCTGGCGGTCAGCGATGGCTGGATTTCTGATCGTTATTGCACTGGTAAGCACTGCGCAACTCACGCGCACCTTCCGTTTTAGCTGGGATCGTGGCGCGGCTTTTGCCGCAGAACAAAAAGACGCCGCCATTCTCATCCCGTGGACCGTGAACGCACTGCCGTTTCGCCACTATTATCGCGGTTCTGCGACGCCGCTCGTCATTCCCGCGCCCGGCACAACAGACACCTCCATCATCACCCTCCTCGCCCACAACTGGCGATGGGAATTGAGCCCTGACTATCTGCAGGAACAACTCGCCGTGCTCGTTCCATCGGCCGGCTCGCTTCTTGTCGTGCAAAGCGACCCGTATGTGATTGGCGTGCGCGAATGGCTCGAGGAACACGGATGGGTGTTCGCACAGGCACAAACATTTGACCCCATGGATTCGGTGCAGGCAGAACGCTACACGAAATGAGCCCCCTTAATTTGACTTATTTTCCTAAGTAACTTAAAAGCACCATTTTACAGATCAGCTGTTGAAATCGTCAAAATTATTGACTGCCAGCGCGGCAAGCCACACTGCTTGGCAGTGGGGTGCGCCGCCACGCACCTTGCGCACCTTGACAGCACAAATCCTTTAATGATAGACTTTTCTTAATAAGCCCAATGCCACAAGGAGGAACGATACCAAGTTACGCACCTTGAAAAAGCGCGTCAAGAAGCCAGCAGAGGCAACGCGAAATGCTCACTGCATCGCGATGAGCAAAACCTCAACCCAACGAACGGAGAGAGAGAATGGCTGACAGCCATCTTATCGTGGCCGTTCTCGTACTGTCCGCGTGCGGACAGTACGAGGACACGAACCCCGTCGTCAACGAGACGACGAACACCAACCAGACCGAGGAGGCCACCGTGAACCTCCACGTGTGGGCGCAGATCACGGAGCCGTACTTCGCCGTGATCCCGGAGGGCATCGCGGTCGGCGGCACGCAGCGGCCGTGGATCACCTTCGATCGAAACGCCGCCATCGAGGCGAGGATCGAGCCGAGGGCGATCGAGTTCGCGGAATCGCTCCTCGAGGCGACCAGGCAGGTGCTGCAGCGGGAGACGATCATCAGTGAGAACCGGGTGTTTGATCCTTTGATCGAACGGTTCTTCACGGACTACGGGATCTCCACCGAATCGTCACACCAGAGCGAAGAGAACGGCATCGGTCTGCTTCAGCAGGCAGCACACTGTGGCGGTGGCCGGGGGAACCCTCCTCCCGCCGAACCGCACACCGTCAGCAACAGCAACTGCGACGACCGGATCAGCCACGCCCGGTCGTCCG
>JBBTXJ010000138.1:0-3433 GCA_038062335.1 Patescibacteria group bacterium
AGGAGAAGCGCGTTGGGAATTGTACGAGGCGCTTGAGCAGTGGTTCCCGCCGATGTCAGGCGGTACCACCATCGAGATTCCGCGGAGAACCGTGGACGAGGTGATGGTGACGGTTCTGGATCTTCTCGTACGCGGTGCGATCTCGCGTGAGGAGCACGAGGTGGGTCTCGTGGCGCTCCGCAAGCGCCTCACGGCGATGTCGAACTTCGAGGCCGTATTCGAGGTCCCGAAGCTGTGAGCGCGAGGGGGTAGACCACTAGTGGTCTACCCCTTTTTTATTTAGGATTAGATCCCTCGACTCGCTCC
Source organism: Patescibacteria group bacterium (assembly GCA_038062335.1). Taxonomy (GTDB): domain Bacteria; phylum Patescibacteriota; class Patescibacteriia; order Magasanikbacterales; family JBBTXJ01; genus JBBTXJ01. The sequence continues at coordinate 307 of JBBTXJ010000138.1, forward strand.
GCTCGCTCGGGATGACAAAAGAAGAAGGGCTCGGGATGACACGCGGGTGGTCATTTTTGAAACAGTGCCAGCTGATGGAGACCTTGTTTAAACTCCGCGTGCCGGTCTTCCACAAACCGCTGCATTTTTTCTTTGAACGCTTCGGCGCCGAATTGGAGCGCGTGATTGCGGATGCGTTCAGGGTCAAAGCGCGATGAATCAAAATGGAGAACAGCGTCCAAAAGATCTTCCCATGTTTGGCGGTGAAAGAAGACGCCGGTTTCGTCAGGCACCACACTCTCAAGCGCGCCGCCTTTGGCAAACGCAATCACAGGTCGGCCGGCGGCCATGGATTCAATCGGCGTGATGCCGAAATCTTCAATTTGCGGATGGATGAACGCCTGCGCGCGGGCCATCACGCGCGCTTTTTCTTCATCGGTAATCTTACCCAAAAATTCAATGTTCGGCCGCGCGATTTCACGCAGTCGCTTCAGTTCCGGCCCGGTGCCAAAAATTTTGAGCGGCCATTTGAGGCGATTGAACACGCGGATTACCAATTCCATTTTTTTGTACGGCACGAGCCGGCCGCCGGTTACGAAGTAATTTTCAACGGTGGGCGAGATGGTGAAATGTTCAAGGTTTACCGGCGGATAAATAACGGTACTCTCGCGGCGATAATATTTCCAAATGCGGGCCTGCACCGTGCGCGAGTTCGCCACAAAATGGTCCACGCGCGTGGTGGAAAGCTGGTCCCACAGGCGCAGGCGGCTGATGACCGGCGGGATGACGAATTTTTTGATGAGGGCGTTGTACGGCAGACTGTCCACGTATTCGTGCGTGTCGGTCCAGAGGTAGCGCGTGGGCGTGTGGCAGTAACAAATGTGCAGTGTGTCCGGCCGCGTGATAATGCCTTTGGCAAAGGAGCTTGCCGATGAAACGACCACATCAAATTCCGAAAGGTCATGCCGTTCTGTGGCCATGGGGAGGAGCGGCAAATACCATTGGTAGTGGCTCACGCCAAAAGGAAGGTTTTGAATAAAACTCGTGCGGATGTCCTTGCCCTCAAAAGTGCCGGCAAAGTTTTCTTTATTATAAAACCAGACGTAGGTTGGCGCGTCCGGCCACATGGTTTGCAACGCCAAAAGCACGCGTTCTGCCCCTCCATCTTGAGACAGGTAATCGTGGACGAGCGCAAGTTTCACAGAGCTTTTCTTTTGCGGAGCAGAATAAAGGGTGTTTTAAGCAGGATGATTGCGTCCATGAGGAGCGACCAGTGCTCCATGTAAAAGGTATCCAGCCGGATTTCTTCTTCAAACGACAGATCGGAGCGGCCGGAAATTTGGGCGAGACCGGTGATGCCCGGACGAATATCATGCACCACTTTGTGATGGCGTTCGTACTGTTCCACTTCGCGCGGCTGGTGCGGCCGCGGCCCCACCAAACTCATGGAACCGCCGAGCACATTAAACAACTGCGGCAACTCATCAATGCTGGCCCGGCGCAGAACGCGGCCCACCAGCGTCACGCGCGGATCGTTTTTTATTTTGTAGAGCGGGCCTTCTTTGGTGTTTTGTTCTTTGATGAGTTGTTGTTCAAACTCGAGCGCCTCTTTGGAATTTTTAAATTGCGTGCCGATGCAATATTTTTTGTGCATCGTGCGGAATTTGAGCGTGTTGAAGGTTTCGCCTTTGCACCCCACGCGTTCGTTGCGGTAGATGACGGGGCCGCCGGTTTCGATTGCGATGGCAAGCGCCGCGAGCAACATAAAGGGACTGGCGATAATGGCGCCGATGAGCGCGAGCGTGAAATCAACCATGCGTTTGATAATCCGTCCCCATCCGTCCAGCCGCGTTTTTTTCATTTCAATGACCGGAATACCGGCGATGGAGGAGACATCCATATTAGTGACGTAGGTGGAGAAAAGGTCCGCGGAATATTTGAAGGTGATGTGGCGTTCGGTGCAGAATTCAACGATTTCAAGGGCTTCTTCCTCACGCGCCTTTGGGTTGGTGAAGATGAGTTCGTCAATGCGGTGCTTGGCGTGCAATTCCTCAATTTCATTTTGGGTGTGGCTGGTGAATCGGGGGTAGTGCGCGCGGACAAAGTAGCCAAGGCCTTTGCGGTTTTTTATGGTTTTAAGAATGGCTTCGGTAACGCGATCATCGCCAATGACCACGATGTGTTTTGTGGCGATATTGGCGCGATAGAGAATACTGCGCACGATGCGCATGAACAGTCGTCCGGCGATTACAAAGATGACTGCGAAGCCCCATGCGGCGAGCACGATGAATCGCGAATTGAACAACTCACCGCGGAAAAACATGAACACGGTAATGGCGGCGAGACCGGTGGAGCACGCAAGAAACACGCGCACGAGATCATTGGCGAGTTTGCGGTTTGGGTCCGGGCGATACAGGCCGGAAAAAGCAAAGATGAGGATCCATCCGGCTGACACGCCCGCCACCAGGGTGAGATACGCTGTTTGCTCAAACGCGAATTGCGGCGGGCGGATGCTGATGACCGTGGCGGTGAAACGCACCACGTAGGCGGTTAAGCCGGCAAGCAGAAGCATCAAAAAATCCAGCGGGAGCTGAATGAACATGAGGATGAGCTCGGAACGTTTCATAGCACTAGAGTATCGCGTTAGCGGTATTTCGTCAAAAAAGCAAAAATCCGCCTTGCGGCGGATTTTTACGGTGCCCATTCAATAAGCCGAATTCTGTTCCCAGACAATGGGTGACGGTCATCACTCTCGGCCCGCACATTGCTATGCGGACTCAATGCGTGCGAACTTTTCGTACCCCAGAAGAAGGGGACGCTGCACTTGCACCAGGTAGGGTTTGCCACGACGCCTGCTCGCGCAGGGTCGAGTTCGGTAGCATACGGCAAGGAATTCCTTCGATCGTCGTATACATCCAAACGCTTTTCACCTTTGTCCGCCAAATTGGCGAATAGTATAGTCTCTGTGGCGCTATCCCGACCCGCATGTCACCATACGGATGGTGGGCGTTACCCACTACCTACTTCTCGGCGTGTCGCGGGGACTGTCAATGTGACCTGCGACAGACCAAGGGTGTTCGGACTTTCCTCTTGCCTTGCCGACACCAACCGGCACCGGAAGACAAGCGACCATCTTGAATGAGCACGG
>JBBTXJ010000139.1:0-3578 GCA_038062335.1 Patescibacteria group bacterium
ATCGCCGAGTGACGCAGAACGTTCAATATTTACGCGGTCGCCTTCCTTGAGTGTTCCCAGTGTGGTTTTGGCGAGCGTCTCGCCCATAAGATCAAAGGAAACGCGCGCATTATCAATTGCCGTTACGGTAAGACACGCGCCGTTAATGGCAACACTTGCGCCATGGGTAAGTCCGCGCACGCGTTCCTCCGGAAACGCAAGTGTCATAACGGCATTACCGCCCTCATGTTTGAAACTAATCACGGGAACGCATGATTGTACGATGCCGGTGAACATAGATTATCCACAAATCTTGCGCACATATTGAATATCCGCTTCAATTTTCTGCAACAATTCCTCGCGTGAATTAACGCGCTTCATCTCGCTCACGCGCTCTCCCACGTCAACAGTCAATTCCTCCCCCACCAATTCTATCTCTTGATCCAAAAGGTGCACTTCTACTTTTGGTTTTGCATTTGCGCCAAAATCGCCGCCAATCATAAGCGCCGCAGGATATCGCACATCACGAAAAACCACAAAGGCGGCGTATACGCCGCCCTCAAGCGTTCCCGGATCGCACTCAAGATTTGCGGTGGGATATCCGAGCAGACGCCCCTGACCCAAGCCAGTAATCACACGCCCTGAAAATTTCATAACCTCACCCTACTCTTTCTTGCGCAACAGTTCAAGACTCCGTGGAAAAATTTCAACCTGTTCTTTTTTGTAATCAAACTTAACAATAAAATTTTCAAAAAACCCTCGTTGCCCAACGACACCATATCCACCCGGTGTTTGCATATGTTTAAAACCGACCTCAACGTAATATAAATAATGCCCACCAACAATTAAATCAACCTTGTGAATATAGTAAGGTTCTCGTCCGCCTGTAATACCAGTGACTGTTTCTTGCACGCCACCGGTAAGTTCAATACCAAGAACCGTAGCAATTTCATCGCTAAAAATACAATCATCCGCTCCCGAGTCTATAAGCACTTCATGCTGAACCTGCTGTCCATTAAACACAATGGTGACGGGGATGACGGGACGAATAACGCGTCGTCCGCGATTTTTTCCGTAGTACTTATACTCAAATTTCATAACCCGGAACCGACATAGGTAGTCAATTCTTCCGGCATTCTGGCAAGAATTGGATTTTCGCATCCCAAAGATCGAGCTTTTTCCCACACATCTTTGGCTGTTTTTCCAGTTGCAAGAACAGTTATTTCGTCTTTTTCCAACGCCACCCACTCACCCTTGTACTTCTCGTAAATTTTAGTCCAATCTATGGCCATATTACATTACTCAAACTCTATCTTAGAGATAAACAGTCGTCAATTGCTACTTATTTATAAGCACCTCAATCGCCTTTTTCACCACCGCGTCATCCGCGCCGCCGGTCATCACCGCATCCTCGGCCTCTTCAAACACCACATCCGGCGTGATGCCCAGTTTATTGATCTGTTTTTTGTTAGGCGTGAGCCATTCGGAAATGGTGAGTTTCAGCGCCGACCCGTCTTCCAAAATTTCAAAGGCCTGCACGGTTCCTTTGCCGAAACTCTGCTGTCCAACCACCGTTGCCGCTTTATGGTCCTGCAAAGCGCCTGCCAGAATTTCCGATGCTGACGCAGACCCTTTATTCACGACCACCACGGTGGGTAGCCCGCGCAGACGATGACTCCCTTCAGAAGTGTACAACCGCTCGCTCTTGTCGCGCGCGCTCTCAATCACCACGGTCGCGCCGTCCGGCAACCATTCGCTGGAGACCTGCACTGATGTCTCAAGAAACCCGCCCGGATTGTTTCGAAGGTCAAGCACCATGGCCTTCATATCTCGGCCGCGTAATCCCACCACAGCCCGATTGAACTCCGGCCATGTTTCTTCGTTAAATTGATTAATCTTGATATACCCCACGCCCGCGTCAAGAAGTTTCCACTCAACGCTCTTGATATCAATAATATCGCGCGTAATCGTGAGTTTGTCTTCCGTTTCAAAACCATTCCGGCGAATGGTGAGCGTTACCTTCGTGCCGCGCGGACCGCGAATGAGATTCACCGCCGCATCAAGAGAAACATCAGACGTATCTTTGTCATCTATTTCAAGAATGGCGTCTCCCGCCTTGATGCCCGCGCGTTCGGCGGGCGAATCAGGCAGTGGCGCTATCACCGTGAGCTCGCCATCTTTGATGCCGATTTCCGCGCCGATGCCCTCAAAACTTCCCGACAGATCAGACAAAAACGCTTCCGTGGTTGAGGGCGTTAAAAATGAGGAATACGGGTCGCCGAGCCCCGCCACCATGCCCGAGAGCGACCCATAAAACAATTCCAAATCATCCACCTCGCCGCCCACGTATTTCTGTTTCACGCGATCCCAAATATCCCAATACAATTGAAACGGCACGTCCTTCCGCGCGCTCTCGCGCGTTTCAATCCACAGCCCCTTGAGGTCAGGGTCACCTCTGAACGCCGTACTGCTTGGCCGAAGGATGAATCGTCCCTGTCCCACAAAAAGGCCCAGACCAAACGCGGCCAACACCAAAATCCCCACCAGATAACGATAGAGATACTTTTTGCTGCGCTCATGAAGTGTGGGCATATTATGAGATGCGTTCTATCTGCGCGCCAAGCGTGTGCAATCGTTCCACCGCATGGGCATATCCGCGTTCAACTTGATGAATATTATCAATACGCGTTTCGCCCTCGGCGATGAGACCCGCTATCACCATCGCCATCCCCGCGCGGATGTCCGGACTCTCCAAACTCTTGCCGCGCAACAGCGTGGGACCCTGCACCAGCGCGCGATGCGGATCGCATAAAATAATATTCGCCCCCATGCGATTCAATTTATCAACATAAAACAAACGGCCTTCGAAAATCGTTTCATGCACCAAACTCAAACCCTTGCATTGGGTGAGAAGCACGGTCATCGGCGCCTGTAAATCCGTGGCGAAACCTGGGTACTCGTGCGTCTTCAGATTCACGGAGCGGAATGGCTTTTTCCCTTTTGCCTGCACTTCTATCCAATCCTCGCCGCGCGTGTAAGGAACGTCCATGCGGTCAAACAGCGCCCACAGCGCGCCCACGTGTCCGGGGTCGCACTTTTCAATGCGCACGGTTCCGCGCGCCGCCGCCGCGAGTATCGCAAACGTACCGGTCTCAAGACGGTCCGGCATCACCGCGCATTTCCCCGCGCCAATCTTTTTAACACCCTCAATGCGCATGGTAGGCGTGCCGGCGCCGTGAATTTTTGCGCCCTGACGATTCAAATACGCGGCAAGCGCAGGAATTTCCGGTTCGCACGCGGCGTTTTCAAGTATCGTGGTGCCGTCAGCGAGCACTGCCGCCATCATGAGCGTTTCCGTTGCGGTAACGCTCACTTGCGGCATAAAAATGTGACCGCCGCGCAGGCGTTTTGCCGTACAGTGCGTTGCGTCATCTTCTTCGCGCACCGTGGCGCCCATCGCACGAAATCCGTCCAGAAAAATATCAATGGGACGACGGCCCAGCAGACATCCGCCCGGATGCGCGATAGTCACTTCACCAAAACGAGCCAACAACGGCCCCATGAGCACGGCGGAGGCGCGAATGCCGCGCACGAGTTCG
>JBBTXJ010000140.1:0-3106 GCA_038062335.1 Patescibacteria group bacterium
ATCGTAATGTTTGTGTAGGAAATGGGAGGAATCGAAGGTGTAGAAATCAGCTGGTTGAAGTTGTTCCGCGTGCGTTAAGTGATAATGGGTTACGATTAAGAACCGAAGCAGATGAATTTGGTCAGATACGCTCTCAAGTATCTGGTAATCCCAATACTCCAGCACGCCGAACGATTACTTTGTATTTTGATCGTCAGCATTCTATCTTGAATCATAATGCAGAAAACCGTTTGATTGGTTTTGTGGAGAATGGTGCGTACGTTGATTTTAATGTGCGTATCGCAAGATAAATGTCGTGACGAATCCTCTCGCAATGTGTTACAATATTCAATATGTTCGATAAACCAGCACAACCACAACCAGCCGTAGTGCCACCAGCAGGCGCGCCGGGAGGAACGCCTGTACTAACGTCAGCGCCAGACCTGGCCGGTCACCCCATTTTAGACAAACCAACCGCGGTGGAAAGCGGACGGCTCCAGCCCATACAAACGCCGCCCGCGCCGCCGTCGCTTAAGCCGCCGGCAGCAACATTGCCGCCGGCACAGCTTTCGGGACCGGTGCTTGCGCCGTCAAAATCCCATCGCATGAAGTGGGCGGTGTTGTTACTAGTGGTAGTGGCGCTTTTGGGGGCACTTGGCGTATGGGTGTATACGTTGAATCAGTCATCGGAAATCGATGAAATGAAAGAGCCCGCTAAAATAGAAACGCCTCCGCCGCCGGTAATAGCCGACGCTGATTCGGATAATGACGGATTGCTTGATAGTAAAGAGCGCGAATTCGGTACGGCAATTGATAATCCTGATTCGGACAATGACGGATTGACAGACAACGAAGAGATTACACTGTGGAATACCGACCCACTTATTGAAGATACGGATAAAGATGGGTATCGTGATGGTGATGAAGTGGATAACGGGTTTAATCCTGCGGGTCCGGGAAAATTATTTAATGTGGACGATGTGAATTTATAACCATGTTTGGTTTTGGTAAGAAAAAAACCGATGAGGATAACGCGACGGTTCCGGGAGGGGCGAATCAGGGAGAAAAAGAAATCCTCGCAAAAGTAATTTTCCACGTCATGCCAAAAGTAGGAGGGACGGCGGCGTTGTCATTGGCAAACGCGGAAGCGTCAAGTGGAGAAAAGGTGAAAGAGAAGCCGAAGGAAGAACCCAAAGCGGCACCGCGGCCATCATTCACGCCTCCACCCCCACCTCCGCCGCCCGCGCCGCCAAAACCGGCCGTGGTGCCACCGCCATTGCTTGCGGGGGTTCCGCCGGCACCGCATGGCGCGGCAAAGATTTTACCGTCAGCCCCATCACGGAAGAAGTGGGCGGTTATCGGGATTATTGCCGGTGTACTGGTTATCGCGTTCGGAGCCGGAGGTTGGTACTGGTATCGTTTTGTGCGGGTAACGCCCGAATCGGAACGAGGTGCGCTTACTCTTTCACCCGGACAAGAGGCCGCAGCTGAATTAACGAATGGCGAACCAGCATCGGCGGACGCGGGAGCAATAACCGGCGTCGCGTCAGGGTTGGAGACGCATTTCCTCGCCGATCGCGGTCTGATATCCTCGCGTGACAGCGATGCAGATTTATTGACCGATGTAGAGGAGGAACTGTTAGGCACTGACCCAAATTTACCCGATACAGATTTTGATGGCTGGCCCGACGGCTGGGAAATAGTGCATGTCTATGACCCGGTCCAGAGTGCCGAAAAACGGTTGATTGAAAATCCGCGCATGACCGCGTTTCAAAATGACCAATACGGGTACACGGCGCTGTATCAAAACACATGGGTTGCGCAAGCGGTTGACGCGAGTAACCCCAATGATGTCGTGTTGACATCCGCGACCGGTGAATTTATTCAGATTACGGCGGAGCCGTATGGTGATCGCGCCGCGACGAGCACACTGACAGAGGAATATCTTCGCAATAAATATCCCGGCGGGTCGTTGTATACCCTGCATCCATTCACGAATAAATTTGACGTAAAAGGATTTGAGACCGCAGATGGCTTAACCGCGTTTCTTGAAGGGAAGAATACGTTGTATACCGTCCGGTACATGCCCGGATTGCGGACCGAGATAAACTTTAAACGCACCATGGCAATGCTGGTGGCCGGGTTCTTAGTTGGTGATGAAGTGCCGCCCGCAACAGCGCCCATCGCGCCAGTGACTACTACTCCTCTCTAATCCCACCCTTGTTTTCTTTTGTCACGCACGGTACGATGGTGATATGGAATGTACGGTGCATCGTACTGTGCGAGGAGCGCCATCGGAACGATGGGTACTTTTTGTACTCAAGACGCTCGCGCAACATGTGCCTGCCCGACTGCGCCATCGCGCGCGTGTGTGTGCGGTCGTGTTCGTGGGCGATGCGCGGATACGGACATTAAATAAAGTGCATCGAGGCATTGATCGCCCCACTGATGTGCTGGCGTTCCCTTTTGACGACGCGAAACGCGATGATAGTATTGGCGATGTGATTATTGCGGTTCCGCAGGTGCGCCAACAAGCAAAACGATTCGGCGTGTCGTTTAAAGAAGAATGCGCCCGCACGCTTACCCACGGCGTACTTCATTTGATGGGGTACGACCACGCGCATACGGTAGAAGCGCGGCGGATGTTCGCATTGCAGGAAGCGGCCGTGAAAGATATACTATTGTAGCTGTCTATGGCGAAGCGACGAAGCGACCAACAATTGTTTGCCGGACTTGATATCGGATCGGTGACGGTCCGTCTTGCAATTGGCACGGTTGCTGAAACACCGGAAGGCGAGGAACTCCACATACTCGCCGCGGCCGAGGCGCCATCGCAGGGAGTGCATAAAGGCGTTATTACCAGTATTGAAGACGCAGTTTCTTCAATCGCCGCGGTGATTGAGCGTGCCGAACGACTCGTGGGAGTGCCGCTTGAGCACGTATGGGTTGGTATTTCCGGGACGCATGTGGAAACCCAGACCAGCAAAGGGGTGGTAGCCGTGGCAAAATCTAATGGTGAAATAACGCCTGAAGATGTGGATCGCGCCATTGAGGCGGCGCGCACCATAGCCACACCGCTCAATTACGAAATTTTGCACGTGATCCCCCAGAGTTTTACGGTGGACGG
>JBBTXJ010000141.1:0-2114 GCA_038062335.1 Patescibacteria group bacterium
CGGCTCGGCAAGATGGAATGGACACCAGAGCGCCTGACATGGCTCGCCCGATTGGATAAAAGAATATCGTTGCATGAGCCGCGTAGGCGGCGACCACTGTGTTACATACCAGAGTGTCTGACCGTACGTGAGTAACAAGAGAAGCGCGCCACCCGCCGTGGCAAACGCACGATGTTTACCCTGCGAGACAAACGCCACCACCACTACAACACCCGGAATCAAGAGCACATACACTGCCCCGCCTGCGCCATGCGCGAGAAGAATCAGCGCGCTCGCACAAAGCACAAACAAAGCGGACGTAGATACAAAAGGAGGAACGTGCCGACGACGAGCCACCGCAATCACCCACCATACCGCGCTCGCGAGCATGAGCGGAAACAACACCCAACCGATGAGTCCCATACCCTGCACCAAAAAATGGGGAACCACGCCAAAACCCCCAAACCCCACATAGGCGCCCTTTTCAAGAAATCGCGCGAGCATGCCAAATTGCGCATCAAAATACCGCGCACCAACGTAGGTTACTGCCGCCATCCCCACTAAAATAAAAACCGGTACAAGCGTCCACCACTGTCGGAGCATCCTCCAAAATGCGTACAACGCGCGACGGACGCTTCCCTCCTCGCGCAAAAAATAAACCGCCGCATAGAGCGCAAACCACAGATACCCGAACACAAACGCCGGATCAGCAAGCGTATACGCGCCGACCGCGATACAAAACCACGCATACCCCTGCGGCTTTTTTTCGGTAAGATAGCGATGTTCTGCCGCCATTCCCGCCAAAAAAAATGTATAAATAAAAAGATGCCACCAAGCGCCTTTCACTTGCAGGGCGTAGATGGGGATGACCGCAAACAACGCAGTCCACCACCATGCGCGTTCTGACCCGATAATCGACTTCATCAGCCGATACATTATGAGAGTAAGCACGACGCCCATCCCCACAAACACCACACCCAGCGTCGCCTCACGTATGCCCATCCCAAGGGCATCGAGGATATACAAAATCGGAAACAGAATCACGTGACGATAGATGCCATGAAAAACAACGAGTACCTGAACGAGCGGATTTGCGTACGCCGCCGACGGATCCAGCAAAAAACTCCACCGCGCATCAATCAATCGGACGATATCCATCAGTTGAGTCATCGTATCGCCATCCAAATTCAGCGCATACGGCCGATAAAGGTACGGCACGAAGAGCAACACGATCACGATGAGAAGCCATTTTTTCATATGAGTATCCTACCAGCACTCACCCCAAAACTCAACGGGAGCGCTTGACGGACGCCGCCGTTCTTCATACAATGGACGCTACTCTATGACCTTTCGCCTTACACCATCATCACCGGGATGGGATACGGTTGCCGGATCCCATCACTGGCTTCGTGAAGTAGAAACCTACGGAAAAAACGCATACGTCAACGGTTTGTTGCACCTCATTGAAGAACGCCATCCCGCTCACGTATTTGATATGGGCATCGGCAATGGCTTCCCGTTTGCGAGTAGTTTACTTGAAAAAAATATTCGTGTGGATGGCTGTGACGTGTCGGACTTCTTGCTCGAGGATCTCCGAAAAAAATATCCCTCCGTACGCGCGTTTCACACCAGCTACGAACACATCGGGGACCACATCGGCATTGAACGCTACGACGTGGCGTATTGTCTGCGCACCTCATGGTATCTCCCCGATCTCTTCTCCGCACTCGCCGCTCTGCGCGCTCTGACCAAACCCGGTGGCACGATGGTATTTGATACTATGAACAGCGCATCACCGCAGGTGGCACAGTTTAAAAAACAGATGCGATGGAAAAAATACCGCGAACTCGTTACGAACGCACTAAAATGGGTGCTCAACAACGTGGCGAGAAAAAACTACACGTACCGCACCTCCGGCGCTACGCCGCATTATCCGGTAGCTATGGAAACGGTTGATGCGTTTCTCGAAAAACAAAACCTCCCCTATCAAAAATTGACGTTCAGCCAGGTGTCGGGTACATCGCACGACTTTGATCCGCACGACTTCCGCATTGTGTATCTCGCCACCGTCCCCGAGACCGGGTGATGCATTTGCCACTGGCGCTTGACAGAACGATATTCTTCGGCTACACTAA
>JBBTXJ010000142.1:0-1423 GCA_038062335.1 Patescibacteria group bacterium
CGCGCCAACGCGTCCTTTAAATTGCGCGAACTGATACAACTGTTTCTGCCAAATTTCACCGGCGGAACCAATAAAACCAAGATAGCCGCCGTTTTCTTTTGTCTTCGTGTCCTGTGAAAATTCTCGCGCGTAATCGGCAAAATCTTTTTTGCCGGACAGCACCGTGCTCAAAATTTCTTTTGCCTTTTTGCGCGCCTCATCGTTCTTGGCGATCAATTCCTTTTCTTGCTCTGGCGTCAGCGTTGGCTGGGGATTGGGATTTTGTTCTTTAAATTCCAGAAGCGGCGTCTCGCCGATTTCTTTGATGGCCTGCTGAACATTTAACACACCCGGGAGATCCACGATCACGCGATGAGTGTCACCGGAAACATTCGTTTGCACCAGTGGTTCTGATACGCCGAACGCGTTCACGCGACGCTCAATCACATCGCGCGCGCCTTCCACCGCATCGCCGCGTTCACTCAACGGCACGGATTTTGTGTCCACTTCATACACCAGATGCGCGCCGCCCTGCAGGTCCAAACCGAGACGGTAATCCGGAATGTTGGGACGAGGCAATGAAATGCCGGTTTTTGCCTTGACCGCGTCGGCAAAACGAAAATAGGGCCGTGGAAAATCAAAAATGAGCCCGCCGAGAAGCAGAAGCAGAATACCAAACACTCCCCAACGGATATTCGAGCGACTCGCCTGTTTTGATTCTCGCTTTTGCATGTGGAGGATAGTGTATAAAAGGCCAGCTAGAATTGCAACCCCGCTTACCCACAGCTTCCAATTTACGCCGCATCCCAATCCACTGGTGCGATATCGGCCTGTTTTAATATTTCCATCACAAGATACTTTGAGATATCGCCACGATGCGGATTTGGTATGTGTACTTTCAAATTTCCTTTGACCATAAACAAATGACGGCCACCTGCATACGGGCCATCAAATCCAAGTCGTCGAAATTTTTGAACCAATTTTCTCCACAAAATGGCGCTAGGCATGTCTGACGAGTTCGCGACGGTCAACTTTAAAGATAAAACCACGGACGGGTTCGCCGCTCTGAACCTTAAGCAAAAGCCAACCCTCAAGGATTCCCCGCAATTCTTCTCGACAATTTTCTAGATTCTTTGCGTTGGCCCACACGCCTTTCAAACCCGGAATTTCACCAAAATACGTTCCATCTTTCAGGAGTTTATACCGCGCCTCCTTTAATTTTTTGTCAATAAACTTGGTCAACATACTTCACGAGTATAGCAATTAACGGCATGCTACGCAATCCCGGTTACTCACTGCTTAAAATAGGTGAATCCCCTTATGCCCCATGACACTTCTTATATTTCTTTCCCGATCCGCAATGGCATGGATCATTGCGGCCGATTTTATTAGATCCCTCGACTCCGGCTCGCGGCGAGCCCAGGGCCTGCGCTTGCTCGGCCCG
>JBBTXJ010000143.1:0-2520 GCA_038062335.1 Patescibacteria group bacterium
CATTTTCAAAAGTTCCATTTCCGCGCCCAGTTTGTCGCCCAGCTGAATGAGCGCGCGGGTGTCTTTGGGCAAACACTTGCCACCATAACCGCGATAGCCGTCGTGAAAAATTTCCAAATGCGTGGGCCCGATGCGCTTGTCCGCCGCCACCGCATCTTTCACCGTGTCATACTCCACGCCCAGCCGCTCGCACAAATCATACATCTGGTTTGCGAACACCACTTTCGTGGAAAACCACGTGTTGCCGAAATATTTTATCATCTCCGCGGCGGTTGACGGCACGATGCGCTCAAACGGCGCCTGCGGCATGAGCAAAATAATATCTTTGGCGATGCCATAACTCCGTTCCGTGTATCCTACAATTTGGCGATCCGGAAACGCAAAATCCTGATCCGCCGTGATCTCGGTCAAAAATTCCGGGTTGTACACCATGCGGTGATCCGGGAACCGCGCCTGAAGTTTTTCGGTGGTGCCCGGCACAACCGTGGATTTCAGCACAACAATTTTTTCACCTGTCAGCGCCCCGATCGCGTCCTCCACGTACGAAAGATCAAATCCCGTTACGTCATCAAACGGCGTGGGTACGCACACAAATACCACCTCCGCGGTATTGAGCGCGCCCGCGTCCGCAAAACCCTTTGGCGGATCATAGATGACAAAATTGCATCGTTTCTTTTCAAAATACTTGATGAGCGCGCCGCCCACCATTCCGGCACCCATTACGGCAAGACGTTTTTGTTTCAAGGCAGACATAATGAGTTCTTATGGTACTACAGCATTCTCTGTATTAGCAAGGGGTCGCTTACGCGCAACGACGAACATCGTGTCGCGCAAATTAAGCGGGAATGACAGCCGGCCGAGGCGGGTGTTTGCGACGCTTTCGGCAAGCGTGTAGAGTGGCCGCCAGCCGAGCCAGGTATACAGCACGCGGAAAAGATACTGAACCGTAAACCATTTCCCGGTTGATTCTACGGTCACCACCTCAAGACCAAAACGGCCAAGAAAATCCTCGAGATGGTGGTCGCTGAACAAAAAGACATGCTGTGGCGGGACAATGGCGTGCCAGTAACGCCCCATGAGGCGCGCGAACATGCTCCCGCGATTGGGTGTCGCAAACACGAGCACCCCGCCCAGCCGCAGTGCGTTCACCATCCGGCGTACATCTTCGGTTGGGTACAAAAAGTGTTCAATCACATCAAAGAGCACGATGGCGTCGTAACGCGCGTCAGAGTGCGCCAGCACCTCGGTGCCACCCTGCCGGATAGGTAATCCCTTTGCCGCCGCCTTTGACGCGGCATACGCGGATATATCTACGCCGGCCACGTGCCAGCCCCGCACCTGCGCGAGCGACAAAAAATATCCCGTTGCCGCGCCCACTTCAAACAGCGAACCGCGCGGCACATGACGTTCTATCATATCCAGATGATGCTCCATGGTGCGCCGCATGACCTCTTTTTCAAAGTCATAATCCATGTACCCGTCGCACGATGCATCGCCCGTAAAATAGCCCGCGCCGTAACAGCGTTCGAGATCCTCCGGCATGGGTAGCGGCCACAAACGCAACAGTCCGCAGAGGGTGCACTCCCAGACGTCAAACGATTTCTTCGTGTGATATTTCCGATGCGCGCTCCCCCGGCACACGATGCATGATTCTTCCATCATACGTTATTACTGTTCTGATTCAACCAAAAACAATCCGACTTTGTGGCTGTACGTGGGATGGCCGGTGAGCCGCTCTTTCCATGCCCGGAACCGCGTATCCACTGCACGGGCGTAGCCTTTT
This sequence comes from Patescibacteria group bacterium, assembly GCA_038062335.1. Classification (GTDB taxonomy): domain Bacteria; phylum Patescibacteriota; class Patescibacteriia; order Magasanikbacterales; family JBBTXJ01; genus JBBTXJ01. The sequence goes on from JBBTXJ010000143.1 coordinate 1,784, forward strand.
TCTACAATGCGTGCGCGGTCGCCAAGGTTCGCCGCCACATCCTGCGCCTTCACGATTGGCGCGCGGAATCCCTCGCGATCATCGTAGCCATAGCCAATCACCCACAAACGGCTCCCCGGATGCTCGTCAAAAAATGTTTCTGAAGGGATGTCGCCAATTGGCGTTACCGTTTTGAAATATCGTTCGCGATACCAGTCCACGAGGACAAGTGGAAAATCATCATTCAAAAAGAGGTAATCACCGGGCCGCGCTTCCTGCGCGATGACCATATACAGCGCGCGATCGCCACCAGAAAACAGCGTTGGGTCAATGGATTGTTTACCGAAGTGCACAAAGAGCCCCCATGCGTTCACGAAAAGCAGACTCGCCACCACGATTACGCGAATGCGACGGTGACCGGCGGTGAGCCAGAAGATGCCCCACGCGAGCGCGATAAACCACAGGTACAACGCGAAACTCACATAGCGGGGAAAGGCCAGCGGCGTATAACGCGGCAAGAAATGGAGGAGGAGCGTATTCGCACATATCCCCACGACTCCCATGGTCGCCACGATCGCCATGGGTTGCCGCCAAAAACGAGGACGCGCGCCACGTCCAACAAGCGCGACATACATAAGCATCGCCACTGCGAACACAAGCGGAATCGTAATTTCCCAGTCCCAGTAGAAACTCACATATCCATACAGTACCGCGTACGCATAACTGCCAAAACGCAACAGCCACGCAAGCAGGCCACT
>JBBTXJ010000144.1:0-1751 GCA_038062335.1 Patescibacteria group bacterium
TACAAAGAGGGGAAATATTACTTTAAGAAAAAGGATGGCTCGGTTGTGTGGACGCCGGAAGAATTGCGGAAAGAACTGGCGCGGTGGGTGAACACGTATCCGTTCATTTCGCTTGAAGACGGTTTGCATGAGGATGATTGGGACAACTGGGTTGAGCACACCAAAGAACTCGGCGGAAAAATTTCACTGGTCGGCGATGATTTGTTCGTGACGAACAAGGATCGTTTGGCAAAAGGAATCGCGATGGGCGTGGCGAACGCCATTTTGATTAAAGTAAATCAAATTGGTTCGCTTTCCGAAACCATGGATACCATTATGTTGGCGCAGAAGCATAACTATAAAGTATCCGTCTCGCACCGCTCCGGTGAAACCGGCGATACGTTCATCGCGGATTTGGCAGTTGCGGTGAACGCGGATTATTTGAAGAGCGGGTCAATGTCGCGTTCGGAGCGCGTGGAGAAATATAATAGAGTGATGGAAATTGAACGGGAGCTTGGCAGATAGTATGCCGGAGGAAAAATTAGAGGGTGAGGGACAACAAAAAACTGTGATGGTGGAACAAAAGCCCGGGCGGCCGCGGCCGGTAGTTTTGGTTATCTGCGATGGTTGGGGTGTGGCGCCGGATTCAGATGGCAACGCTATCACCAAAGCAAACCCGCCTAATTTCAACCAATGGATCAAAGAGTATCCCGTGATGACCATTGTCGCTTCAAGCACGGAGGTGGGGCTTTCGTGGGGAGAAATGGGAAATTCTGAAGTCGGCCATTTGAACATCGGCGCGGGCCGGGTGTATTACCAAACATTCCCGCGTATCAATAAAGAAATCGCGAGCAAAGAATTTTTTCAGAACGAGGCGTTCAAAAAAGCGGCGGAGCAGGTCAAAAAAAATAAATCAAAACTGCATCTCATCGGAATTTTGAGCCCCGGTAATGTGCACGGATCCGAAGAACATTGTTGGTCTTTGTTGGAATTTGCAAAACAACAAGGGCTGACTAATGTTTTTGTGCATGCGATTCTTGACGGCCGCGACGTGGGCCGCGACACGGCAAAAATTTTCGTGCCGCGATTGCTGGAAAAAATGAAAACTATCGGTGTCGGACAATTGGCGAGTATGTCCGGCCGTTACTATGCCATGGATCGCGACAATCGTTGGGATCGTGTGGAAAAAGCGTATAACGCGATGGCGCTTGGGAAAGCGGATCAGACAACAGAAGACCCTCTCAAAACTATTGAAGAGGCATACGCGAAAGAAAAATTTGATGAAGAATTTATTCCAACCGTCATCACCAAAGGCGGTCAACCGGTTGCAAAAATAGAAAAAGGCGATGTCTGCATTTGCTTTAATTTTCGTCCGGATCGTTCGCGTGAAATTACGCACGCGTTTGCCGTTCCGGATTTCAAGGATTTCGCGCGCGAGAAAATTGAGGATTTGTTATTTGTCACCATGGCGGAGTATGAGGGTGGTCTGCCCGTGACCGTGGCGTATCCGCCGGTGGTGATTAAAAATTGTTTGGCCGAAGTGGTGAGCAAAGCAAACATGAAACAATTTCATGTTGCGGAAACGGAAAAATACGCGCATATCACCTTTTTTTTGAACGGCACCATTGAAGATCCGTTTCCGAATGAAGATCGTAAGATTGTTCCGTCGCCTAAGGTTCCCTCATACGCGGAAAAGCCGGAAATGTCTGCGATTGTGGTGGCAGAGGAAACGGTCACCGCGATTCAATCCAAAAAATACGATGTGATTTTTT
>JBBTXJ010000145.1:0-1539 GCA_038062335.1 Patescibacteria group bacterium
TGTTTACCAACACGTGACATATAATTTTAGTACACCTCGCAAATGACTTCCCCGCCCAAGCCCGCTTTTGCGGCGGCCTTGTTCGTCATGAGACCGCGCGGTGTTGAAATAACCGCGCACCCATAATTGTTTAACACTTTCGGCAATGCATCCTTTTTCGCATACACCCGTCGTCCCGGCTTGCTCACGCGCCCCAGATGCACAATTTTCGGCCGACCCTCTTCATATTTCAACGTAATCCGAATAGAGCCGTGTCGATCCTCAATTTTTTCAACCCGTACAATATATCCTTCGTTCCGCAAAATTTCCGCAAGAGCGAATTTCAATTTTGAGTACGGCACAACCGTCTCTGGCTTCCGCGCGCGCGATGCGTTGCGGATACGGGTTAACAAGTCAGCGATGGGATCAGTCATCATATTACCAACTGGATTTACGAACACCGGGAATCAAACCTTGATTCGCCAATTCACGAAAACAAATACGGCACATATTAAAATCACGCATATACGCCCGCTTTCGGCCACAGCGCCAACAGCGCCGCACGATGCGGGTGGAAAACTTTGCTGTCTTTCGTGATTGTGCTCGCTGTGCTTCTGTTGCCATATCTTATTTCTTCAACGTATCCCGAAACGGGAATCCCATTGCGCGCAATAACGCTTCACCGCGCGCGTTGGTTTTTGCATTCGTGACTACGGTAATTTGCATACCCTGTGCCAATTCCATATCTTCGGGCGTTGCTTCAGCAAATGCGTTAACTTCCGTAAATCCGAGTGAATAATTACCACGGCCATCAAAACCGCCCACACTGATACCGCGAAAATCACGGATGCGGGGCAGTACTACCGCGAGCAGGCGCTCCAAAAAATCATACATCCGCGGACCGCGCAACGTTACCTGTAACCCCACGATCATACCCTCACGCATCTTAAAACCGGCAATGGAGAGCCGCGCCGCGCGGGGTGCTGGTTTCTGTCCGGTTATGCGGGCAAGCATCTTCGCCACGCGTTCTGCATGCTCCGCTTCTTTAATCCGCTTTCCCACACCCGCTCCAATCACAACCTTTATAATACGCGGGGTTGCCATGGTATTGCGAAAACCGCCTTCTTTTTTCAAAGCCGGCACGACCACGGTTCGGTAATGAGTCAACAGTCGCTCCATAGAGGTTATAACGTCTTCTTACACTTACGACAAATACGTTGCTTGCTGTCACCGGTCACGGTGTATCCCGGCCGCGTTATTTTCCCGCACGCGCCGCAGATAAGCTGTGCCCGCGATGCCGCGAACGGCGCCGCAAGTTCTATCCTCTGCCCGGGCTGTCCTTGTCGTCCCTTCAGGTGTTTCTTTAAAATATTTACTTTTTCTACCACAATCTTGCCTTCACGCGGAAATGCTTGGATGACCTTACCTTCTTTGCCCTTATCTTTGCCGGCCATCACCCGTACGTTGTCCCCTGTCTTAATATGCATAACGTTTAGAGCACTTCAGGCGCCAGTGAAATAATTTTTTGGAACCCCAAGTCGCGCAACTCGCGCGCCACCG
>JBBTXJ010000146.1:0-3185 GCA_038062335.1 Patescibacteria group bacterium
TCCCCAGACCCCTCCTGCGGGCGGGAAATCAGTCGAGGCAGGGCGAATCCATTCCTCCAGACATATCGTTTCGCCCTGCCGAGGCCGCATTAATTTTTAGGGTTCTCCGCAAAATGGGTTCTGACTTTTTCAACAAACACCACCAAACAAAAATCCCGATGCGTCGGGATTTTTGTTTGGTGGAGATGGTGGGAATCGAACCCACGTCTGGATCGCGTTCACGTGTCACGGTGATACAAGCATAGGACGTTTCTAGGGCCGGGGCCCTTATTTAACGCGGCGGTCTGAAATGTCCAAAATCGCGCCGCGCGAGTCTCAATAAGTTTCGGTGGGGGAGCAGAGACGCGCTCGCGCACCTACGCTCGATGTATGACACCGCTGACCTGCTATCGAGTATCGCAGAGCGATGGCTATCGCGATTAAGCGACGGCAGAAGCGAATGCGGGCACTGCAAAGACATTCTTCACAGTATCACGCATGCGCGCAAATAAGTTTGCACTTATTCTTGGTGCACAGGAGATTTGCGTCAGACTGTGCGCTGACGGCTTGCCGTAACACGATCCACGTCCATCGACACCGATCATCCCCGTTTGATTGCGTGTTTCATTTCACGCTCTTGGTCGCGTCGTTTTATGGACTCTCTTTTATCGCGAACCTTTTTCCCTCGGCCCAGGCCAAGGGCAACCTTAATCAGGTTCCCCTTAATATAAACAGATACCGGAACGATTGTCAAGCCCTGTTCTTGCGCTTTACCGCGCAAATACCCCACTTCTTTTTTATGAAGCAGAAGCCGCCGCGTGCGCGTGGGGTCATACGCGGCGCCGTGTGTGCCGGCCGGACCATACGCGCTCACGTGCATATTCAACAGCGCCGGCCCCTGCCCGGTAATCGCGGCGTACGCCCCTTTCAAACTGACGTGCCCGGCTTTCACGGATTTCACCTCGGGTCCGGATAACTCAACACCCGCCTCGAGGGTTTCCAGGATTTCATAATCGAAGTATGCGCGTTTGTTCGTAGCGAGTGTTTTCATATATACTAGACGTATGGTACCTCAAGTCATTACCATTAGCACCAAGACGATTCTGAAGGTCATCGTGGTGGTGCTCCTTTTGTGGCTCCTGTATATCATCCGCGATATCCTGCTCCTCTTTTTTGTCGCGGTGATTCTTTCCTCTCTTATTGACCCATGGGCCACATGGTGTCAGAGCAAACGCATCCCGCGCGCCATCGCGGTTATTGCGATTTACATAGTCCTGCTGGGTGCCGTGGCCGGCGCGGTGGTGCTGGTTGTCCCTACTATCGTAGACGAAAGTCAGAACTTGGTCAAAAGTTTGGGGTCGTACACCGACTTTGATATCCTCGCGAACATCCAAAAAGTGCTCCTGCCGTCCAGCGATGCCGTGGGTAAAACCATTGGCGGTATCGTGGCCACGGTGAGCAGTGTGTTCGGCGGCATTTTTTCACTTATTCTCGTGTTTGTGTTCACCTTTTATCTCGTTGTGGAAGACGACGCCGTTACGCGCTGGATACGATCACTCACGCCCGATGGATACCAGCCATTTATTGTGCAGATGGTGAATAAAATGAAAAAGAAATTGGGTCTGTGGTTGCGCGGACAGCTTTTGTTGAGTTTGTTTATTGGCACTATGGTGTATCTCGGTCTGCTCGTTCTCGGCGTTGATTACGCGCTCGTGATTGGTCTCATCGCCGCGCTCATGGAAATCGTGCCGTATGTGGGGCCGGTGCTGTCCGCCGTGCTCGCGATTTTTCTTGCGTTCACCCAAACCGGTGACTGGGTGCTACCGGTGACGGTTGCCGTCATGTTTTGGGTCATTCAGGTGATTGAAAATAATCTGCTCGTTCCGCGCGTGATGCAGAGGGCCGTCGGCATTAATCCGATTATCAGCATACTTTCCATTTTAATTGGCGCGAAGTTGGCGGGCATTGTCGGTATTCTCATTGCGATTCCACTCGTAACCGTATTATCGGTGTTTATTGAAGAAATGCGCGCTGTGCGTTCCCATGAAAAAATACCATAGATTTCACCATGATGCGGAACGGCGGCCACTGTTATTTTTTGTGGCCGTGTTTGTGTTAGGCACGGTGGCGCTCGGCGGCACGTTTTTATTTTTTGCGCGCTTAGAGAAACCCCTCACCCCAACCCTCTCCCCCAAGGGGAGAGGGAGTATACCGTCGTCCGCGCCATCACCCGAAGAACCCACTATAGTTATCGTGAATGCGGCGGAGTATCGCGTTGCGGTGACGGGCGCGTTCACAACGTTTCGAGACGCCGTCATGGCCGCGGCGAGTGGCTGGGTTGACGCGCCCGGTTGGGATAGCATCATCCAGAGCACACCGGTGGCGCAGGCCATTGAACGCGCCACGGAAACTCTGCGCGCCACCCTCATTGAAACGCGCGTGCCGGGTCCGGCGCGGCAAGTGCATCTTCTGATGGTGGTCGCGGCAGAAGATTTGCTGGATGCCGTGCGCAGTGATAGGGTTGAGGCGGTGGAAGGATTGTTGCTGCGGTTGCAGGAATTGATTAACGTGCTGTCATCTTCATGAACTATCTCTCACCAAAAGCGTTGATTGCTACTGCCGTTTTTGCGGGTTCGTTTGTGTTTCTGTCACGGGTGAGCGGCTGGTTCGGTGCGCTTTTTTGGGTAATCGTGATTCTCATCACCGCATGGCTCGCGCTCCGTGGCGCGCCGCGCGTGGGCGAGGCAGACGTGAGTCGCTTCACCGTGAGCATCCCATTTTTTATGGGCATCCTCGGTTTTGTGGCGCTCTTTGTGCTGGTTGAAAAACCGGGTATTCGCTGGAGTATTTTTGCGCTTACCACCTTTGTGGTATTTGTAACACTCCATACGCTGTATCTCAACAAAGTGCCGGAAGCATTTCGGCCGCGCTATCTCCTTCCCATCATGCGCATGATGCTCTATGCCGGTATCTATGGATTATACGCAGCCACTTTCGGCTTTATGACATTTGTGGGGTTGCCCATGTGGATTGGCGCATTGACCATTCTTCTCGTGGCGGGTTTTTCGAGTTGGTGCCTCTTTCGATTAGCGGGCGCTGATAACGCGCACGCCTACCCGGCCACGCTCGTCATCTCCCTCTTGACCTTTGAACTCTTTTGGGTTATAACATTCTTTCCGGTCGGTTATGCCGTCCAAGGATGGTTG
>JBBTXJ010000146.1:3195-6235 GCA_038062335.1 Patescibacteria group bacterium
TGCATACCACCGAGCGTCTTGAACAGCGTAGCCGCGGCCGGCTGATTGCGGCGATCGGGATGATTTTATTCGTTGCGTTGATTGCGCGATGGGTTTAACACATGTCTGCTCCACACCTCCCTCCTAAAACTAATAATTTGAAATGGCATGAACGGATGGTGTTTCTCCGCGTGATTTTTTTTGTGCTCATGATTGCGCTCGCGGCGGGCGCCACCGCCGCACTTATGGTGCTCGCGTGGTATCCTTCAATTATTGGTGTTGGTTCGGGGCGTACTCTGATTACCAATCCACCGGTCTTTACAACCCGCACGCCGCCGTCCGTTGATAGCGGTCGTCTCGCGCGCGCCATTGAACAATCAACCGTGCGGGTCTATCGCGCAAGCGACGCGGCGCGCATACTCGGTGTTGAACTGTATCCTACCGAAACCGCGGTGGGCCGCGCGGCGATTATCACGGCCGATGGCTGGCTTCTCACCACAAGCGCGGTGGCGCAGGCAAGCACTGATTTACGCATACTTGACGAACGCGGGCGCGTGTATCGCATGGAAAAACAGGTGCGCGATGTCATGACGGGCCTTTCGTTTATTAAAATCGCGGCAGACGGCTTGCCGGTGGCGCCGGTGGCGGATCGCGAGGTTCCGACTATCGGGGCGTTTGTGTATGGCGGTAGTGGCGGCGCGGTTACCACTCATGCAATCGGTCCGGCGGTGTACAATCAGCGCGAGCCACTTTCCAATGATCGCATGACCCGATTTTTATCGGTTGCCTCTGCCGCGGCGATTGCAGAAGGCGCGCCACTGTTCACTCCGCAGGGACTCTTACTTGGTATCGTGCACCGCGCCGGAGATGCCACGGTGGTTCTGCCGGTAACAGCGGTGCGTCGTTTATTTGATGATGTTTTTGCGGGTAAAACTATTGCGGCACCGCTCGTGCGTATAACGTATGTTCTCTTGCCCGATGTTGTTCCCACATCCGTTGGCGCGGACCAACAGGCGCCGCGCGTCGGCGCGTATGTCCTGCGGGTTCAGCGGGCGACGGGATACCGCGGGCCCCTGCCAAGTTTGGAACAAGGTGATATAATAACAGCAGTGAACGATGAACCGATTACCCAGCATGAAACACTGGCGCTTCTTCTCGCCCGTTTGCGGCCTGTGAAAGATGTGCTCGTCACGGTGTATCGGAATGGGGAGCAGATTCGGGTGCCCGTTATATTAGATGAGTAATTTTGAAATACGATGCATTCTTATATCCTTCATCTCGCCCGTTCATGGAAAACCATGTTTCTCGTGGGATTATTGGTTGCCGCTATGAGTGGCGCACTCACGCTGTTGTTTCCGTTGGAATACCGCGCGGAAACGCAGGTGTTTATTTTGTCGCGCACACCGGCGGGCGTGGATCCGTTTACTCTTGCGAAAACCGCGGAGCGCATCGGAGCGAACCTCGCGCAGATTGTGTACACGAGTTCGTTTTTTGACCGCGTCCTGCTCATTGCGCGCGACCAAGTGAACAAAGAACAGTTCGGCGCGGATGACCGCGCGCAACGAAAGAATTGGCGCAAGACCGTGGATGTCGGCGTGGTGCCGGGCACCGGTTTTTTGCGCGTGGCGGCATTTCATGAGGACCCGCGGCAGGCCGGTGTCATCGCACAGGCGATTGTGAGCACGCTCGTTGACAAGGGCTGGGAGTATGTGGGCGGCGAGGTGCAAATCAAGGCTGTGGATAATGTGACGCTTTCGCGATTTCCGGTGCGGCCGAACATTCTTTTGAATATCGTGATGGGTTTCATCATCGGCGCCTTTGGCGTCATGGTTTTTGAGCTTTTCCGCGCCCCGCGGCATCATCATGAGGGCGGCATGGGCGTGGGGGACTGGTTGCGGCATCTCTAGCCGAGAAATACAGGATTTTTACTAGGGGTTGCGCTTGTGCAGCCCCTTTTATTACATTAAGCGTTTGTCATATTTTGGGGCACTTTCCGTCATTACTATTGAATCGCCAAAAGGAGGGCGTATTGATTTCTCTATTTTTAGCTAAATTATGCCATTTCTCGTATGGTGATTTAGCCCTTGACAAATTTCTACGAGTATGCTATAGTACGTCGTTACGCTAGAAGCAGGCCAACAGGTGTCTAGAACGATGGTTCAGAACTGAATTCAAGGCAGGCTTAAGCGTAGCGATTTTAGAAGCGGTTCTAACAGATTCCGTGGTGAGCGGCAGTGCATGGATTGACCTCGCGTGGGTTCCTCTATGCACTACTGTTCATCGCGGGTCCGCAAGGAGCCGTTCAGATTGGCAACAACCGCAGCAATGTGAAATGTGAAAGGAGGACCAAATGGCCGGTTCGAGCGATAGTGCTTGGTCTTTGCCGCCAGAAGAGGGCGATGGACCGCCGCAGGAGGAATCTCCTACGGAACACCAGCCGGAACACCAGCCGGCACGGCAGAGCGAACGAAACTACCTCTCCTGGGGCAGCAGGCTGATCGTTGTGGCGCTCCTCGTCGCAACAGGGCTCCTCCTCCTCATCATGTCGAGGAGCTGTGGAGAGACGCCCTCGTCCGTGCCGCCCTCGCCGCCCGTGGTCGAGAAGCCCTCGCCGCCCGTGGTCGAGACGCCCGAGTACGACTCCCTGTCCCCGGAGGACAAGGAGTGCGTTGATTGGTTGGTGAAGATCAGAAAGCCGGCTGGGGGGATCAGTTACGGTCGGGCCATCGTGGCCTGCATCAACGCTTCCCTCTAGGGGTTTCGACCTACAAACACGGGGTCCGAGAGTACGCAACATGCGTATTCTCGGACCCCCTCTCTTTCAGTGAGTTTCATGTGTGGAACCCACCGAAAGGGAGCATGATGTGTTCCCGTGTATCGTCAAACTTCAACCGCCCCCCAAGTAGGGGCACTAGGGAGGCAGAGACATGTTCAAGTCCATGTTGTTCTTGGTCGCCATCCCCGTGGTTGCCATCGCGGCCAAAACCGCGAACGCCGAGGATGCAAACGGAAGGGGCTTGGACGCGGATAGCGCCGCTACGTTCAAGCTCGTTAAGAGCTT
>JBBTXJ010000147.1:0-12962 GCA_038062335.1 Patescibacteria group bacterium
TGCCACGTTGCGCGTCACGCGCGGCATCACATACAGACCCACGATAAGTTATATAAATAAGAGCGCGACGCCGCGGTACGCAAGCATCGCCAGCTCTTCCGCGTTTATCATGCCAACGCCCGTCGAGGTAAACGCCATCAAGAGAACAATCGCCGCGATATCCTGCACAATTAAAATGCCCACGGTAATGTTGCCGTACAGCCGTTCCAAATGCGCGCGTTCGCCCAAAATGTGCACGACGATGATGGTGGAAGAAAACGCAAGCGCCGCGCCCATCATGAGCGACGACATCGTGTCATATCCAAAAAACCGTGTCAGCGCATAGGCGGCCGCGGCGATTACCGCCATTTGAATCACGCCGGTTAAGAGCGCCACACGGCCGATTTTTTTCAGCACCACGGGATTCAACCCAAGCCCGACAATAAACAACAATAACGCAACGCCTATTTGCGCCAATACTTCTATGGTCTCGCGCTCGCCAAAAAAGACGAGCGGCGCGGCGAGAATACCCGTGGCAATGTACGCGATAATGAGCGGCTGTTTAAGCGCGCTCGCCACCAGAGATAACCCACCCGCCAATGCCACAATAAGACCAAGTTCCAAAAAAAGATTGGTCATTGGTTATTAGTATAGCACAAAGAAACAAAAAAATACCCAAGGCGCGTCTAAACGCGCGCCAAACGTTTCTTCAGCGCGAAACTAAACACAATGGTTCGTTTGATGAATTTCCATTTTCCGGCAATACTCGTGTTCCAGTGCGATTGACCAAACTGACGCTTCGGAAATTGCACCGGTATGCGAATAATTTCAAGCCCGTGCCGCTTTGCCGTGTACAGCGCGTACAAATCGAGCGCGAAATCATGCGGCGAATGCAACCACCGCTGTTCAAAAAAACTCCGATGAAAGATGTTGGGCTGTGCGTTGATGTCGTACAGCACGGTGCGCAGGAGGAGCGTTTCAAACACCGCCATGCCGTACGTAAAAAATTCATCAAACAACGACCGCCCTTTTCGCAATCCTTTCACATACACATTCGTGGGATTGCCGCGCTCTTCAATGACGCGCAGGGCGTTAAGGGCATCGGAAAACGGCGTCTGAAGATCGCCATGCATCCACCCGATGTATTCCCCGCGCGCTTCGCGCAATCCTGAAAGAACACCAAATCCATATCCCTTATTCACGGAGACGTGCACCACGTGCACCATGGGATAATGGAGCGCGAGCTCCGCAAGCACCTGCTCGGTGTTGTCGGTTGAACCGTTGTTCACTAACAGCACTTCAATATCATCGCGCATAATCGCGGAACCGATACTTTCAAACAAGCGCGGCAAACTTTCCGCTTCGTTGTAACAAGGAATTACGATGGAGAGTTTCATAATGATTCGTTAAAGAAAACATAATACGCGCCGAGTTGCCGGTTCTTCACAAAATATTTCGGCAGAATGTAATTGCTCACGTGTTTATTATTGCCGCGCCGATTCACGAGCACCGCGCTCTCTTTTGGCAACGCGCGAAATATCTCCTCATACGCCGCGTAGTTATTATTATGCAACGGGTCTGGTGCAGAGGGAAGTTGCTGTAGTTTATCACGATAGGGTTGTTCATCAAAAAATCCCGCGTCAAATCCAACGGCGTACAGCACGGCTGGCTTATGCTGTTCCACCACTTCGTTCACATTCCGCAAAAATCCGGATCGAGGGGTCAATGAAATCTGGAACAGAGATTTTTGCAGGCCGCCGCTCGCGACAATCAATCCCGCCACCGCGGACACCGCAAGCGCCGCATATCCCGCCATGATCCAGCGGCGAAACGAATGGCGCTCCCACAACGTGCGATGGAGTATGTCAACCGAAAGCACGGTGAGCACGATGAACGTCAGATAAAAAGGAATAATGTTGCGTTCAAAATAAATGCGCTGGCCAGCAAGCGATGCCACGGTCATGACCAGCACGATGATTTGCGGAATAATAATACGCCGCTCATCGCGCGATCCGCGCCACAGAGCAAACGCGAGGAGCGCCGGCACGGCGTAGAGCGCTGGCCCAAATAATGAACCAAATTGTCGCATGATGAGCCGAAGATGCGGCATGCCGGGCGCCACGGTATACACATCGCGACTGCCCGCGGCGTACTGCCAAAAATTGGAACTGAAATCATGAAGAAACTGATTGAAGCTCGCGAGATTCATGAATGCGGGAAAATTAATGACGACGTATGAAAGCGCGAGCGCCCCGAAAAAAATTCCGTACCAGCGCAGGCGCGCCCGCATATTTTCTGCGTGCCACCACATGAGCGCGAGTGGTAACAGGAGATAGATAACCGTCGACAGTTTTGTCGAAATCATAAACGCGGTGAGGAACGACCACGCCACCACGGTGCGCCAGGTGAGCCGCACTCCGTTCATCGCAACATACACAAACACCGCCGTCATAACCGCAATCGCCGCAAGCATTGCCGGCTCCACATAAAACAACCCCTGCTCTTTGATTAACAATCGGTTGATGCCGAGCAGTACCGGCAGGGCAAAAGCAGTCAGATAATAGCGCTGTCGCAACAACACATAACTCAACAAAAAAATACTTGCGGCAACCAACAGGATATACGGCAACCGCAACGCCTGAAGAAAATCGCGGAGATTGGGGTCATTCTTAATCGCATTCGGGTCGTAATTATCAACCAGATTGCGCACAATATACTGATGCCCGGGATAGTTCCAATCATCAATCCACACATTGCCGCCCATATGTGTGTTCATAGAGAGTAACGCGTACGGGTACGAGAGGCGCACGAGCCATCGCACACTTTCTTGCACACGAAAATTCTGCACCGTGCCATGCACGATGAAATACAGCCCCTGTTGCACCGTGTGGTACTCATCCACCTGATAGCGGCCGTAAAAATAATTGTTGAAATACAGACGGACGCCAACCATGGAAACGATGGTGACTGACAGAAGCGCGATGATAACCATTCGTTTCATAGGAGTATCTGCGGCAGGGCCTGATCGCGCACCCGCGTATACATAATAAATGACTGTCCCCCATGCCCGTATGAGGAGTACCATCGTACCCCGATCTCGGGATGATGCTCGAGCCACGCACGGAATGCCCCGCAGGTGCCGCGTTTCGGATCACCGCGATAGGCCCAATAATCATCCAAAATAATCACCGAACCTTCTTCCAGCGCCGGCGCCACAAACTCAAGGGCAACGAGCGCGGGATTCATGAGGTCGCAATCAATGAAGACAATCGCGCACCGCTCATCGGGATACCGTGCGCGAATGTCAACACCCGCAATCGTCTCCTCAAAATAACCTTTCACCAGATGAACCTCCGGATACTTTTTAAATCGCTCCACCGCCCGCGCGTAGGAGCTCTTAAAATCCCCCTCTTTGAAAAACGGGTGGTGGTCTTTGGTGTCGAAATATTTAAATCCGTCATCAAACGAGTCAAAGCCGTAAAACTGGCGCCGGATGGGCGATCGCAGTTTCCGATAATTTTGCAGGGCGGAGTACAGCGACGTGCCTTCATAGATGCCAAATTCGAAATACGCGCCTTCTATTTTTTCTAACTCGCAATGCCAGAACGCTTTTTTGAGCACGGCTATCTTATCAAGATTATGTTCAATAGAAGGATGGATCGCGCTCACGATCTTGATAACAAATTCTTGCAGAAAGTGACTCCGTTTGGCAAAGTTAAACATCATACGGTATCAAAATATTGTTTCCATAATGTAGAGCACGACGATGATCCCTCTCCCCTTGGGGGAGAGGGCAGGGTGAGGGGACCATCCGCGGGCGGCGGCAGATGGCGGCAGCGATATTCCCATTCATCGTACACATACATATCCGCCGGCTTCCCCCATCCCACATACAAATCCACGTCAAACATCACACAACGTTTTCCCAACTGATTCATAAAAATCGGCAGGGCGTCAACATAGAATTCATTGTTGATTCTATAATTCGCCGCCACCATCCGCTCATACGCAGCCACAAAATCGCCCGCGCGTTTGAAATAAAATGTGGCGACTACCGCGTGATCATTAAACGGATTGTCCGAAACCGGCACCTTCACCGACATGTCCGTGATAGTTGCGCCGTCGTCCGCGAGCCGCACCCATCCCCATGCCTCGGGTTTTGCCGTGAGGAGCTCATCCTGCGTAAACGTCCACACAATCGCATCCACCGATGGATCCGCAACGAGCGCGGCGTGCCGTTCCTTGTTATATAAAAAACTGTTATCGCACGCGGCGATAAAAATCGGCTCATCGGGTGAAATGTGCGGCATAGCAAGCATGCAGGTTGATGCCTGACCTTCCGTGGTTTGCGCGATCGGTACGATCACGGCGTTTGGCGCGTGCCGCTTGATAAGTTCATCAATGTGAAACGCATCAATATGCTCCTGCCGCACGAGACACACGATGCGGTCCGCGGGCGGCAAGGATTCCAGTACGCGAACAATCATAGGTTTTCCGGAAACCGGCACGAGCGCTTTTGGCAGATGATAGCCGGCATCTCGGAATCGCGATCCCTCGCCGGCCATGGGGATGATGATGGTCATATATGTTTAAAATACCTCTGCCAATACTGCCAACACTGCTGGTACTCGGCAGACCCGGGTGAGTACAAAATGTGTACATTCCGTTCTCGATGGACGGGGATGTCTGTTACTCCCTTTCCATGCCCGCTCGAAAACAACCGCGACCACGCCTCGTACTCTTCCAAATCCTCCGGCGTCCCCCATTGCAAAAAATGTTCCACCGGCTGAACGTAAATGCGTTTTCCGTCCGCGAGATACCCATAGTACACCATACTCGTGTAATATTCGCCATTGACCGGTTCGCCGTGCGCCAGCAGTTGTTCGCTGTAATGCTTGAGCTCGCGCCCGCGGCTGAAATAGTACGCGCCCGCGGAGTGAAACGAATCCATCGGGTCCGCGGTCCATGAATGTTTCTCGCGAAACGCGGTCATGCGAAGCGTTTCATCGGCCAGCACGCCGCCGTACAATTTCCGATGCAGGAGATGCGGATGAAAACCCGTGTAGCACGGCACCGCGCCGTCCCAATTGCCCTGCGCGAGCACGGCGAGCATCGCGTTAAAATCCCAGCGCATGAAAAAATCACAATAAGTAATAAGCACGGGTTCATCGTCCCGGATGCGTTCCCAGAGATGCGGGAACGCCGTCATCGGCCCGCGCGGATCCGGTGTTATGCTGATAATTTCAGCGCCCGGCGCGGCGCGCTGTATGAACGCGACAAGATTGGTCGTCGCAAGCTGTTCAACGCTACACACAAACAACAGCTCGTGTTCGCCCGGAAACATGCGCGCGACGTGATGGATCATGGGCTCGCCGTCCACCCTGATACACGGTTTCGACACCGGGTATCCGACTTCGGCAAACCGTTTTCCAAACCCTGCGGTAAGGACGATGATTTTCATAGAACTATCGTAGTATACGGAACCCGCCCTGTCAATAAAAAAGGGGCGGGCAAAATCGTGTTCTCACGATCCCGCGCCGCCCGTATGGCTAGTAGTTCTTCTCGAGGAGATTGAGCTCCGGATAGGCGTCACGGAACTCTCGCGCCTTGCCCGTGAAGAAATCCCGGAGATTCGCGTCGTACGCGAGCACGAATCCGGACCGGTGATGCATGTCCGACATGGCCGATGCCGCAGCATTTTCCCGAAGCGCCTCGCCGAAGAGGTCGGTTGCATCCGGAAGACCGAGTACGCCTGCGATCGCGAGCGTGGGATCCGTGTCCCATGTCTTCCAGTCCGGCTGTGCGTTCACGATGGCATCGATCGGTTCGAGGCGCGCGAATGCCGGCAGATCCGCCGAATTCACCGACACGATGCGTGAACGGAAGAACTGGAGCGCCTGCGTTCCCGCTCCGCCCACCGGGATCTGCTCGATACCCACACCGCCGAGCCCGAGAAACGCCGGAAAACGCACATGCGCGTTCGTCTGGGGATACGCACGGCGAATACCAATCCTGGTCGGCTGGCGCGAGGCGGCAATCGTCTCTTGCACACGGTAAAACCGCACCGGCACGAAGCCGCCCGCCTCATTTGCTCGACCGAGGAGCACCCGCCCTTCGCCGCCGATAATCGCGTACTCGCCGAGCACGTCGTAAATCATGCCGACAATGGGCGTGAACCGACTGTCAGCGGTTGGACGCTCCAGACGCGCCGTCAGGTTGGTCGGCCCGACGATCGCGCCGGTATCCCGTGTTGCGACCGCGTCTCCGGTGCCGTCGCAGGGATCGTTCTCGTACAAGACGACTGCACCCATACGCTGGAGCGAATCCGATTCCTCCGAGAAGGAACCGGGAAGGAGCTTCCGAAGCCCCTCATTTCCTTCTCCGCCATCGAGCAGAAGCGCGGAGGCGCCGAGATCCATGTCCGTCACGATCTCGCCGAAATCCGCACCACGGCTGACAACGGTGATCCCCTTCTCCCGCAGGCGCGGAAGCACTGCTTTGCGGCACGCCCTCACCACTTGCGGGAACACCACCTGCACCATCTCTTCAACTCTGGTCACGGCTTTTCCTTTCTTTTTTGACCGTTGCGGACACACTATCAAAGATAAGGTATTTTGTCAATAAAAATAGCCGCAACGAATGTCGCGGCTATACAGCACAGGTTCGCGATGTTCTACAGCAGCTGGAATGGCGTAAACGGTGAAACGACGCCGCTGGCCTCCCACGCCGACACGAACGCTTCCGCGGTCATCACCGTGTCCACCATGACGCCGTCCCGCTTCATCTGCTCAATGAACGCCGGGATGTCGTCCGGACGGCCCCAGCGCTCCGGGCACACGAGCGCGAGCTTGTAGCCCGCGGCGCGGAGACGGCGGTAGGACTCCGCGTCAAGCGGCAGACGGCTGTTCACGTCCACCCACACCCAGCCGAACTTTCCGGCCAAGAAGAGCGCCTGCTCTATCGGCTCCGCTTCCGAGTACCGGATGGCGACGCGGCCGTTCAGCCCTTCCACACCCTTGAACGCGGCGCGGTAAATGAACGGAAACTCCACATCCAACAGGAAGTAGTCCTTGATGCCGAGCCGCTCGCAGAGCTCGACAAGACGCACCTCAAGGCCCGTCTCCTTGGTGTTCAGGATGACGAACCGGTTGCCCTGCTCCGCAAGTACCGTGAGGTACGCCTCAAGGTCATCTCCCGTTCCCGGATCGTGATTCAGGTACATGCCGCCGGTGCGGTTGTCGTGACGGATGTCAATCTCGACACCATACTTCGGGTCTACCTTGCGGAGCCCCTCGATGGTGTTCACGCGATGACGGATGATGAGCGGTTCGTTTTTGTCAACTCCGCCCGAAAATTGCGCCTGCTGACGATGCTTTTCAGATTCCATTTGCACAAGCGCAGCCGCGAGGTCTGCGGGAATCATGGAAAGTCGCCATCCGCGTTCCTCGATGTGATAACGAATGTACAGCGCCGCCGCCACGGTCTCCGGCACCCGTTCCCCATACACCACTTGATCCGGAAACAAGGGTGTATACAAAAAGTGTTCAATGTACTCCGGCCGATGCGCGCGCATGGCGGTTATAAACTCATCAGCCGCCGGGTACGGCGCGGTGATATGCAAATAATTCCTGATGCGCGTGTTCACCTCTTCATGCAGGGCGATACATTCATCACCGCGATTGGCCGTTACTATGACGCCATGATTTTGCAAAAAAATCACATCGGGTGCCCTGTCCTGCGCCTCTTGGTACGCCTCCACCGCTTTATACACTTCAATCCCAAGCCCAATACCCGGATTGGTATACGGAATCCAGAGTGTCCGCAGGTTCGTCTCGCCAAACAGCTTTTCCACCAGCGTCGCGCCTTCCTCCGCGCACGTCACGATATTCGCGTACACCGAATGAGTGTGGAGCATATAGGTGCGCAAAAGCACATGAAACCATGCCTCCATAGACGGCCGCGCGTCGCGGTCGCGCGTACACTGTTTGAGGAGCGCCACGCTCTCCGCCTCCGGTGGATACTCTCCGGGGCCTGCGCTCGCTCGTCCGGGGCCTGCGCTCGCTCGGCCCGTCAGGGACCCCGTCAGGGACCCCGTCAGGGACCCCGTCAGGGACCCATGCGTATGCGCGGCAAGATACGCGCGGAGCGGCGCCGGGTCCACCACCACGAGCCCATGATCAGGCCGCATATCTTTAAACGCAATGCCGGATGCCTTGATTACCAAGCCGCCATCCGACAATTTTGCGGACATATTGCCGCCGCCGCCCTGCACATAATCAGGACGCTGGCCCAACACCGCCCCCATCATCGCAAGGTATTCTCGTTCAGATGCTGTCATAGTGATTCATTCTCATGGAATAAAAAATGTAATAACAAATGGATATCTGCATGACGCCGTTGTAGCCGTCTGCCCAACATGGATTCACACGAAGCACCTCCCAGAGTTCCGGGACGAGCGCGTACGCGGCGTCTTCAATGGCGCGCGCGGGTATCGTGCCATCGCACTCCAGCACCTGTTGTTCGGACTCGTAATAATGCCGCACCGCAAGGGTTCCGCACTCCTCAAGCGCGGCGCGCAACGGCTCGCAATCAACGGCGATGCCGCAGGTGATTTTAAGATACACCGGCGGATCGTAGGGCGCGCCCAGTTCCGCAATCGGTTCTCTGTTAATGAGCGCCACCACCACGTCCGCGTGTTTCGCCTGCGCCTGAATATACTTTACGGCGTCCTCGGCGCGCGCGTCAAGTTGCGCGATAACGCGTTCGCGTTCGTGGCCGCGCTCGCGCATATCGCGGCGAATTTTCCAGTGCCGCCGCATATCTTCATGCGGCTGTAAAAATATTTTCACATCGAGGAGCTCCCGCATGCGGTCAAGATACAGCGCATGCAATCCCTGAAACAGCACCACGCGTTTTGCCGTAAGCCGTTCGGGGAGTGTGAATGTTCCGGTTTCGTGATTGTACAATTGCCGCGCGACATCTCTGCCCACTTTCAAATGCAGGGCATCGCGCACATCATCATGCAATTTATTGGCCTGCGGATTAAGATGCGTGAACAGCGCCCAGTTTACATCGCCGCGTTCCCATTTGTGCATGTCATCTCCCGCAATCATGAGAGCGTTTTTATCGCCAAAGACATCGCGCAACAGCGTGGTGAGCACCGTCTTGCCGCTCCCCGAATCACCGGCCACGCCGATAAAGTATGGCTGGTAACTCATTTTGAGACGTGTGTTGCTCTCAATGCCCCGCCGATAAATCCAGACAATGTGCAGAAGCAACATGCCCTGCAGAACGGAGAACAGCACGTTAATGATAAGCTCCGGATTAAACGGCAATCGGCCAAGCAGAGCGTACACATCAACAAACCGCGCCGCGCCGGGCGCGGAAAACGTAATCGCCTGCGCGAAAGCGCTCTCCTTCATCGCAATGAAATACGCGAAATACGCGCACTGCAAAAGCACAAACGAATACACGTTTGCCCGCTCGTGCCGCACATAAAAGTAAATGAAAAACGGAATAATCCAATAATACCATCCCGCTTGCGGCACCATGAAGAGTGTAATGATGCCCATCGCGAACCCCAGAAACATGAGGAACAAATCACGATTGTAACTGCGATACTGAAAACTTTTCACGAGAAGCGCCAGATACACAATGGGCGCAATGTATACGGTAATATCATCACCCATGCGAATAAAGACACTCAAGAGCGATGCCTGTTGCCCCGCATTAAAGAGCGAAGTGAAAAATCCGAGATCGCGATGATTGAGATGGATGAGCGCAAACACACCGATGGTGAGTGCGCCATACGCAAGTATTTTCCGCCACGGAATGCGTTCCACCAACAAATACACCGCCACAAACGGCAGGACGAGCACCATGCCCATCTTAGTGGCAAGCGTGAGTCCTAAAAACGCAAACGCCAGATACCATTTGTCTTTAAACAAGAAATATAAAAAAACGAACAGGAGCGCCATAGGAATAACGTCCAATTCGCCCAACACGTAATTGATGTACAGCAAGACGGGCGCGTACCAGTAATACCAGAGCACCTTGGTTTGTTTATGTTTGAGCCACCGCGCCAAAACCAAAAATATGACGACGTCCGCGGCGAGGATGGGCAGGCGGTAAATGAATACGTCCGCATGCGAAACGAAATCATCGCCCACGTTTCCGATGAACTGGAGGAGGAACCGCGGGATGGCCAGAATAAAAAGCATCAAATTGGGATACGGAAACACGAACGTGCCGGTCTGCGCGAAAAAACGATACGGGTCATCGAATCCGCTCCGGAGAAAATAATCCACGAACGGCGCGTAGCCGCGCACCAGCGCCGGGCCGGCGAACAAAAAGGCAAGCACGCATTTGAGAACGAGGCCAGCCAAAAAATGCGGCGTTTTTAAAATCGCCAACTTGCTAGACCCCTCGCGTTCATATAACCACGCGGTTATGGTTCTCATAACGTAATAAGCACCGTCCGGATACCGAGCGCCGCGGCGCCGCGGATATCGTGTTCGTGATTATCGCCGATCATGAGCGCCTCGGCCGGCTGGACGCCCAGCTTCTCGAGCGCTCGCATAAACATACGGGGATGCGGCTTTTCCACACCCGCCTCCTCTGATGTCACCACAAAATCAATTAAGGAATCAAGATGGAGGTGACGAATTTTAACAAATTGGATTGCAGACGTTAAATTTGTGACGATACAGATTCGGATGCCGCGCGCGCGAGCGCGCATCAAAAATTCCCGCACGCCGGGATACACAGCCATCTGCGCGCAATAGTGCCGCCAATACAACCGTTCAAACGCCAGCGTGAGCGCCACCTCGGTGCGGCCCCACGCGCGCTCGAGCAACGCTTGAAAATACAGAAATCGCGAATGCGATGCCGCGTGCGTTGGCTTATCCTGTTTCACGATTCGCTGGGCGTCATTATACATGAGCGCGAACGCATCAAATGACACCGGCGCTATGCGCCGCGCGTATACCTCATAACACCGCCGAAACGCATGCTCGTGGCAGATTTTTTCGCTGTAGAGCGTGCCGTCTAAATCAAGCAAAATCGCGCGCACGCCGGAGAGATCAATATGATTGAATGAGGACATATCCGCATGGGAAACGGAGGGAATCGTAGCATGCGTCCTCAAAAAAGAAAAGCCCTGTACGATGTTGCTCGGCTGGCGTTCATCTATACAAATTGCTGTGGGTGTCTATAAAGGTAAAAACGCGTTCGTCGCGCTCTCCTCGACGATAGAGTGCGCGGTAGTCGCCGGTAATATTAATACTACGGTATCCAGCGTATTTCCCGCGCAGTGGATGGTTGTTAAGGAGGGGATGAAATTCATCACGTAAAAATAAAGCGAGGCGCTCTTTCGTGCGCGCCTTTGTTTGCTTTTTCAATTTTGCGTATTGTCTTTCAAAATTTCGATGCAAAACTATTTTCATAGCGCATCGAGATGGGCTTCAAGTTCCGTAAAAGTATTGAACGATGGAGAGAGGTTTTTTCTCGTTCTAATATCGCACTCAATTGGACCCAAAAGACGCTCCAACTCCGGCGTCATCTCCGGGATTGAAGAAAAATAAACTTCACGAGTGCGAATAAAATTACGCAACGCCGCGTTCATGATATCGGAAAGCGATAAACCAAGATCTCCCGCAAGCTGCTGCGCGTTTTCTTTTACCTCCTGATCTGCTTTGATGCTAATCAGTGTTTTTGCCATATAACCAAAGTATATACAAAGGATAACTACCGGTCAAGCGATATTATCCACAGCGCTAGCGGAATAATTTTTCATGAGAATTTCGACTAATTGGCAGGGGCGGTAGGAATCGAACCTACGACGACTGTTTTGGAGACAGTCATGATACCACTTCACCACACCCCCATTTACAATACCGGGCAAAGCGCCCGGTATTCGTTATTTTGTTTCCTTATGCAACGTGTGCTTGTGGCAGGTCTTGCACAGTTTCTTAAGTTCCAAGCGCTCTTTAATGATACGCTTATTTTTGTACGTGTGATAGTTGGTGTGCTTGCACACGGAGCATTCTAATTTTATCAGGTTATCTTGGGCGCCCATAAGTTAGTTTTTACGTGTGATTTAATGATTTAATTTTCGGAGCCACCTCTCGGATTCGAACCGAGGACCTTCACTTTACAAAAGTGTTGCTCTACCACTGAGCTAAGGTGGCGCGGTGGGCAGGGAGGGATTCGAACCCCCGAAGGCATAAAGCCACGACGTTTACAGCGTCGCCCCTTTGGCCGCTCAGGTACCTGCCCATAAATCCGATTTTACCTAACGATACGAAGAGTATAGCAGATTCTGTGGCCCTTGTCCAGATTAAAAAGCCGCGCCCGTTGCGCGGCTTTTTTGAGCCGTTGTCCGGGATTGAACCGGAGACCTCGTTCTTACCAAGAACGCGCTCTACCAACTGAGCTACAACGGCGTATATTGTGTTATCAATCGCATTAGATCCCTCGACTCCTCGAGGCGAGTCGCTCGGGATGACACGCGGCGTGTCACTTTATCCCCCTAATCCGCTCCTCAAATTCCTCGAGCTTTTGGTTCTCCGGATTCGCCTCCTTGAGCACCCGCAAAAGCTCTTTCGCCTCCTTAACTTTGCCCAACTCTATCACACTATTTAACAATCCGTCAAGATAGCGGGGATTATTTTCTTCCAACTCAACCGCTTTCTTGTATTCTTTCATCGCCTTTTCCGCCTGCCCGTCTTCACGATACAGTTCTGCCAATTCAAAATGACGAAGCGGCACATTCGGGTTTGCGGCAACACCGCGCTCGTAATAATCAATCGCCTTCGGACGATCACCCGCCTGATACGCATTCTGGCCGAGCTTCACGTAGACGGTATCATCGTGCGGGGTCAGCTTCAACAAAAACAGAAACGTCTCATCGGCCTGCTCATGCTGACCGTTTTTCATGTACACCTTGCCGAGCCCGCGATACGCGCCGGCATGCCGATTGTCCA
>JBBTXJ010000148.1:0-2026 GCA_038062335.1 Patescibacteria group bacterium
TTACACAAGAGCACGGAGCGGACACGCGCCTCATCAAGGTCGGCCTTTTCAATATCACGAGCGATGGCTTCGGTAATCACTGCCCCGTCGCGCACCAATTTTTTACGACCCTGTTTTATATCGCCCACCGCAAAACGGCCCACTACGCGGTCAGCCAAACGTTCACCCATCTCCTGCGATTCGACTTTCGTGATTAAAATGCCCGTTTCCTCGCCACAATTCTCTTCCATAACCGTCACATCCTGCGACACGTCAACCAAACGACGCGTAAGATATCCGGCGTTCGCGGTGCGAAGGGCTGTGTCGGTCAATCCTTTTCGCGTACCATGACTTGAAATGAAGAATTCAAGCACGCCAAACCCTTCCTTGAAGCTCCCCTTCACGGGCAATTCGATAATCTCACCGGACGGCGACGACACGAGCCCCTTCATACCAATCACCTGTGTCAGCTGTGCCCAGCTCCCGCGCGCGCCCGATTCAATCATGGCAAACACCGGCCCCGCCGAATCAAGCACCGTTTTGTTCAGCGACATAATTTTATCTTTCGCTTCAGTCCAAATTTCAATAATCTTGGTGTGCGATTCGTTTTGCGTTAAGAGTCCTTCCGCGTACTGCTCACGCACTTCTTGCACCTGTGCTTCGGCGGCGGCCACAATAGCTGTTTTCTGTGGCAACCACGGAAAATCGTCCATGCCCAACGAATACCCCGCCTTCGTCACATACTTGAATCCAAGATTTTTAATGTCATCGAGCACTCGCGCCGCGTCTTCGGTACCATAAAACTCCAGCGTGAGACGGATAATCTTGCCCAATTTTTTTGAAGTAATCACTTCGTTATAATACGGAATTTTTGCGGGAAAGAGCCCGTTGAACATGACGCGCCCCACGCTTGTTTCAACACGCGGACTCTGTCCTTCTTCAAATTTCGCAAGGTCATCAAAACGCACAAGAATCTTCTCTTGCAAGCTAATTTTGCGCAACTTGTACGCCAAGAGCGCTTCTTTCGCTGAATAGAACGCCTTTGGTTTCCCGTGCGCGGGCTCTGTTAATTGCGTCACATAGAAACACCCGAGCGCCAAGTCCTGCTTGGGGGTCACCACCGGATCGCCCGTAGCCGGTTTCAGAAGATTTTTCTCCGAAGCCATCAAATTTTCCGCTTCCCATTTTGCCTCTTTCGTAAGCGGCACGTGAACGGCCATTTGGTCACCATCAAAGTCCGCGTTAAACGCGGTACACACGAGCGGATGAATACGGATGGCTTTTCCTTCAATGAGACGCGGACGAAACGCTTGCACACCCAAACGATGAAGGGTCGGCGCACGGTTCAGGAGCACGCGCGTCTCTCCTATAATCTCTTCCAAAATATCCCACACCACATCGTCCTCACTTTCTACCACGCGCGCCGCACTACGCACATTGTGCGCCAATTCACGTTTGATAATCTCACTCATGACCATCGGCTTGAAGAGTTCAAGCGCCATGCGTTTCGGAAGACCACACTCGTCAATATTCAAATTCGGTCCCACCACAATGACGGAACGACCCGAATAATCCACGCGCTTTCCCAGCAAGTTTTGACGGAACCGACCCTGTTTCCCCTTCAAAATATCGGCAAGCGAACGCAACTGACGCCGCTGACCCGTAGCGGCCGCCACGGTCTTAGTGCGGCGCGCGTTGTTGTCAATCAAGGCATCAGCCGCTTCCTGCAACATGCGTTTTTCATTGCGCACAATCACTTCCGGCGCGTTGAGTTCCAGCAGGCGCTTGAGACGATTATTGCGATTGATAACACGACGATAAAGGTCGTTCAAATCGGACGTTGCAAACCGACCACCGTCAAGCGCCACCATCGGCCGAAGGTCGGGAGGAATCACGGGAATCGCGCGCAGAACCATCCACGCCGGATTGATACCGTTGCGTTTCAGACTGCGTAGCAATTTCGTGCGACGTACAATGCGCTCGCGTCGCGCGCCCTTCGCCGTGACCAGCCCATCTTCAAGTTCCTTAAGCGTGGCGGCAACATCCA
>JBBTXJ010000149.1:0-1685 GCA_038062335.1 Patescibacteria group bacterium
CACCTCAATTTGTTCCCAAATTTTGTCTGCCATGCAGGTTATGTTATCAGCTTTCGCGCCACGGCATCAATATCCCCGGCGCCCATGATTACTACCACATCGTCTTTTTTTATGTGTGCGCGGAGCCATGATTCGGCATCGTCCAGCGTGGCGGTGTATTCGATCACAACGGGATTGCTTCGTCGCCCGGCTTTGCCGGACTCCTCGCAATGACGTCTGATCTCGTCCGCCAACTTTTTTGACGTCACATCATGATCCCGCCCTTCCTCGCGTCCCGCAACATCGTAAATCTCATTCAATACTAAAACATCCACCGGCGCAACCGCGAGCGCATCAACAAATTCGTTGAACAAATTTTTTGTTCGATTATGCTGATGCGGTTGATACACCAACATCACGCGCCGTTTCGGATATAATTCGCGCACCATTTTCATGGTTTCACGAATAGCCGTGGGATGATGCCCGTAGTCAGAATAGATGGTTGCGCCCTTGTACTCCCCTACTTTTTCAAACCGGCGCCAAATACCGCGGAACTCCGCCGCCACTCGTCTCCACACCGGCTCTGGCACGCCGACTTGCGACGCCGCGATACTTGCCGCTACGGCATTACGCACATTAAACTCGCCCGGCACGCCCACCGTTATTTTTTCCTGCGTTTTCCCAAACGTATATGTTTTCCCTTTCCATTTCAATTGCTGACATCCGGGATCCTCGGCAGAACGAATCAGCACGCCGTCTTTTGGCAACTCGTCCACAAATTCCTGATACACTTTTATTTCATGTTTCAAGTCCTTATAAAAATCCAAATGATCCGGCTCAATGTACGTCACCACCGCGATGTTCGGTTTTATGTGGCGCATGTTGCCCTGATGTTCGCACGCCTCCACCACCAAAAAATTTGAGTGGCCCACGCGCACATTGCCGTGTTCCAATTGCGGCACGAGCGAGCCGACAAAAACCGTGGGATCAAATCCCGCCTCTTGCATCATGAGTCCGATGAGCGCGGTGGTGGTGGATTTTCCGTGCGTGCCGGTTACGGCGATGGTAAATTTCTTTTCCGAAAGCGCGCCCAAAAATTCCGGATATGAAAGTTGCGGAATTTTCTTTTTCTTTGCGGCCTTGCGTTCAATATGATCTTTTTCCACTGCCGGTGTGTACACCGCCAAATCCGCATCATCCGGTACATTCTCCGGCGCGTGGCCAATAATGACGCCAATACCTTCGGCCTCAAGCGCCCGCGTAAGATCACTCGCAACAATATCAGAACCGCTGACGGCGATATCATTATGCCGCGCCCATCGAGCCACGGCGGAAACGCCAATGCCGCCAATGCCGATGCAGTAGATTTTTTTGAGTTTGAAGAGATCCATGAAAGTAAAATAACACAATGGTGGCGCAAAATCCAGCCGCCTGCCATACTTTAACCATTATGAAATTACTTTCCTGCAAGTGTGCCGAGAAGTGGTCTGACGTCGCGCCGCTCGTACTGCGGCTCGCCGTTGGTGCCGTCTTCATCGTGCACGGGTATTCAAAGGTCGTCGATGTCGCCGCGTTTGAGGGAATGTTAACGTCCCTCAACGTGCCGCTACCGGGCTTTTTTGCCTGGGTGGTCACCCTCGTTGAACTCTTGGGTGGCATTGGGCTCGTCCTCGGGTTTTTGACCCATTGGGCTGCGAAACTCCTCG
>JBBTXJ010000150.1:0-2314 GCA_038062335.1 Patescibacteria group bacterium
GGAGAATGATTCTACGGGACAGCGCATGACGATTACCTCATCCGGCAGCTTCACGATGGCGCTTGATTCATCCAGTCCTTCGTACACGCTTACCGCAGCTGGACGCACCGGAGTAACTGCATCAGTGTTTCGTCTTACGGCGACTAATGAGGCGATCCGACTGACTGATTTTGGACTCCAGCTTACCAATGGCGACGCATCCAGTGTGCCAAACGCGTCATCTTCTCCGCAGGATGTGGCGAAAGTAACGCTCTGGGACGGCGCAACCAAAGTAGGCGAGGCGGTCTTTGTCGGCGCAAGCTACTATGCGTCAACAACTCTGTCCGCCGACTTCACGATACCGAAAGACGGCTCCAAATTACTGACTGCCAAAATGGATGTCGCGGCGCAAGGTGCGTCGCAGGCCGGGATTCCCGGATCGTTTGTGCAGGTTGATATTCCGGCGGGAACCCAAGGCGGATCGCTTGCCACGGGACAAGCAAGCGGCCAGAGGATTCGTGTTGATAGCTTGACCACAGCCACCGCCAGCGCAGGCGTGAGGGTGCTTAGGTCGTATCCGACTCTGGAACTGGTCGCGCTCTCCAACACCAAGTTGGTAGCGGGAAGGCAGGATCTGTTCCGCTTCAAGATGACGGCTGCCCCCGAAGGAGACGTGGGTGTCGCGAAGTTCACATTCCGGATTGCGACATCATCCGCGACCAACCAGCTTGACATGATTGACAATGTCAACATGTACATATACAGCGATTCCGGATTCAGCTCGCCTGCAACGGCAGAAGTAGGAAGAAATGATGGTTCGCTGTTGCAAACGAGTATTGACTTGTCGGGTGTTGCCAATAGCACCGGAAGCGGCACGTCATGGGCAAGCGCGTCCACGGACATTGAAGTATGGGCAGCGGACAACAGCAACGCGTCAACCACGATTATTATTCCTGCTGGTGCTACGCGGTACTTCGCCATCAAGGGCGATGCGACGACTGCAGGAACGCAGTTTAGCGTATCTACGCAACTGCAAGGTGATGCCAAGTTTGCGTCCGATCTTGCAACGGGTGCATGTTGCACCACTGGCGGATTCCCGCATACTGCGGCGACGTCCACCTATATGGCGACCACCACGTATCTGCGAGAGCCGGGCGTGACGACACCCGCGGTGAGTTATGACTTCGTTTGGAGGCCGTTCTCTACCACCACGGCACAGTCCATCCTTGCGAACGACTACAGCACGGGCTATGGTATCCCTGGTCTTCCGACCACCAATACCAACACCCAGATATTGACGCAATAATCTCTCGCACTTGTGTCCTGACCGCGTCAGTCAGGGAAGCGAGAACACCCCCCACCACTTTGAAACAAAGTGGTGGGGGGTTGTATTTTATCTGTTTTTGGCTTACAATACAGCCTGTATGAATCATTTTGACTCAAAATATAAGGTTCTGGCCGTCCTGGGGGTTTTGGCGATTATCGCAGGTGTGGGTATGGGGTATCGCGCCTACTTCGGTATGCAGGGCTACAGTGCCGACCAAAACGGGGAGGAATTGCCGCCCCCCCAAAGCCCTGCGGACAGTATGGTGTCCGATGGCGCAGAAGTTCCTGTTGAAATAGGGAATCAATCACTAGATTTTCCTGTTTTGCACCGTCCTGTCACGTTTTCATCGGCGTTTTCAGTTGAGGCGCAGGATATTATGCGCAAAAAAATTGATGCGAGTATCGTGGCACTTGAAAAAGATCCCAAGGTTTTTGATGAGTGGATGAATCTGGCAATTCTGCGGAAAACCGTAGACGACTATGAAGGGGCGCGCGAGATTTGGGAGTTTCTTAAGATTATGAATCCGCGCCATCAGGGTCCGTCTGCCAATTTGGCGGCGCTGTATGCTTTTGACCTGAAAGATCCTGTTCGTGCCGAGCAAAACTTTACCATCGCGCTTGAGCTATGGAAAAAGGACACGATGGTATGGCGCAATGCGTACGACTTTTATCGCTATGTCCGAAAGGATGACCAAAAGGCCAAAGAAATGCTGGCAAACGGCATCAAGGAGACGGAATCGCCGGATCTCCAGTATCTGCTGGATCACTACAGCGAACTTTAGGCTACATTGCCGGAGAGAGCAGGATAACTAAAACCCCCTCGCGAGGGGGTTTTTAGTTATCCACAGGGTACGCATTGTACATGTGAACGCGCTGTTGATAGAATGGAAAGGTGAATTTATTACGTTGATGTTTTGTCGAACCTCAACGCACTCCATCCTCGTTTATTTTATATGGTAATTAGTGGGAAACGTAACCAAAATAGATGGTTAAAAATAGTTTGAAAAGA
>JBBTXJ010000151.1:0-2007 GCA_038062335.1 Patescibacteria group bacterium
GTATTCTTCGTTGTTTTGAACTTCGTCCCCGATTGAATCGGGGATTGAACTTGATTTGAACTTTGAACTTTGAACTTTGGATTTCCTCCGTCTCCTTCGGAGACGGGTATCCCCAGTCACGCACTGGCCCACCACATGGAGGGCTTGGATGGGACTCACGGTCCCGATGCCGAGGTTGCCTAAACTTGTGATTCTCACCCGCTCCTGCAAGGATGCGCCTCCGGTTCTCGTATAGAAGGCAAGGTCTCCTGCTTCTGATCCGGCAGTGACGGTGGAAAGGAGTCCCACGATGGAAGAGGAGGTTGCGGTGGAGGAGGCGGTATTCATGGCCCTGAATTCCAGACCGGCGCCAATGTTGGCTGCGGCATTGACATTGTCTCCGCGCGATATGAGGGCGAGGACCGAGGTGGAGGCCGCAGCTACGGTGGTGGAGGCCGATACGGTGAGTACGGTGTTTGGGGTGGAAGTGCCGATGCCCACGTTGCCGGTATTGAAGACGGCGGTGTAGTTGTCGGCAGCGCCGGTAGGCGCGTCCACAAAGAGGCCGTAGGCGTTGCGGGGCGCGATAGCGCCTGATCCGCGCACTGATCCTGCGGCGATTCTCAAACCGTATGTGTTGGTGGTCGTGGCAAGGGTGCCCGCAACGGGCGCTCCGGTGATCGCGAGGGTAGAAGCATCGGTAAGGGTGGATGAGGCAGTGAAGGAGTATGTGGGGGCTTGAATAATAAAGGCGCGTTGGGTGGCAATGGATCCGGAGGAGAATTGGACGGAACGGGCGAGGTTGAAATTCACATCAGGGTATTCGGTAGAAGCCGTAAGAGAAGTGTACGGAAATGCGGTGTGTGTGATGGTGCCGGTTGCGGTGATATTGGCAACAGACGCGAGATTTCCGGAGATGAGCGCATTGCCATGGACAGACAGCAATGAACCAGGCGTCGTGGTCCCGATCCCCACATTCCCGTCTGCTTGAATCACAAACGGGCTCGTGTCATTTGCCTCATCCTCCGCCCACATTGTGTATCCAGTACCGAGGTTGGAGAGGAGGAACGCGGTGTTGAGTCCTGCGGTGGAGGTTGCCACGGCAAATGCGGCTCCCGGAGTAGTGGTGCCTACTCCGATGCCGAAGCCTCCACTGATGGTGGTGGTAGCAGTGCCGGTGCCGAGATTGATGTCGTTGCCTCCAATACTCAAGTCAGAGGAGATATAGGTGTTGTGCGCCACGATGTCATTGCCGATGAAGTTGTGGGTGTCTTCTACTTCTATGTCGTAGACGTGCTCTTCGCCGACTTTCTCAATGGAAGCAACCTTCGCCCAGACCATATCGGAGTTATCCCCAGCGGGGCTTGACAGGAAATTACCCATACCATACGCTGAAAGCAGTAACGGTGCCCCGGCTTGTTCCAGGGCTTTTTCTTTGCCCAAAGAGATCACCAACTTGTCATTATCCACAGCCACTCGCTTGACAAAATTTTCTGCGCTGATATACTGCCCCATAAGGGTTTCAGTCAATGGCGCCACGCTCATAAGCGGGCCGAAAACACCACCTTCAGAAATGAGGGTGTTGTTTTTATTCCAGCCGATATCTATAATATCCGTGCGGTGGGTTTGGTGGGTAAAACCCGAGAGTCGGGTCGTTGACTGAAACTCAAATGGCTCGTTTACGCGAGTGTGGTGCAAGTCCACTGCCCACCGTATCAGAGAGTTCTGACCTCGTGTCAGGACTTTTTGATTTTTGGGCGCCGCGATGTAGTCGCCTGCTTGTATGTTTTCAACCGCAAGCCAGCCCGCACCGGCAACGGGGGATGAATGCTTTGGCTTTCTCGCGCCGAGACGCTGCACGAGGTAGGGATGATTTGCCGTGGTACGGATCACGCGTCCGTCCATTGTTGTAAGTCGGTATGTCTGCTTCACGCCCATATCCATGAGCGCATTCACTCTTGACCATACGATCTTGCCCGTTTGCTCATCCAGCGAGGCGATCTCGTCTCCCTGTTGGATGTCTTTGAT
>JBBTXJ010000152.1:0-3011 GCA_038062335.1 Patescibacteria group bacterium
ACTGATTCATTTACCTTGGTGGATGTTCCAACTACCACATCTGGCGTTGCCGCAACGTACGTTTCGGATAGTGCTATTACCGTCACGTGGACCGATAATTCCTCGACTGAAACTGGTTTTGTAATCCAACGAAGCGCCAATGAGGGTTCGTATAGCACTGTTTCAACAACCGATCTCGGTATCACCAGTTATTCGGATACCAGTGTTTCCTCAAACAGTCAGTATGTCTATCGCGTTGCGGCGCAAAACGCGGCAGGAACGTCTGCATACACCACCTCAACCGCGGTTGCCACCACGCCATCCGCCGCCACGGCGCCCACAGTCACCTATGTTTCGGATTCCTCAATCACCGTGGGGTGGACGGATAATTCATCATACGAGTCAGGTTTCAGGATACAGCAAAGCGCGAATGATGGTTCATACAGCACACTCACCACTACGGCCACAAGCACGGTAAGTTACGCAGACACCAGCACATCGGCAGATAGTAAGTATATCTATCGCGCGTTCGCTCTCAACTCGTTTGCGACATCAACCGCCGCCACATCAAGCGCGGTGTATACAAGTTCTGACGCGCCAACCGTCGGCTCACCAACTGTCAACAGCGCCAGCTCCATTTCATGGCCATGGACAGATAATTCAAGTTACGAGGAATCGTTCCGTTTGGATTTTACTACCGGTAGCGGCACCGACGTTGATGATGTCGCCTCAACATCGGCATCGCAAACAACTACCGGTCTCTCCGTCAACACGCAATATGCCGTGCATGTTCACGCCTACCGTTCCGACCGCGGCGAATCCACGGCGTCCGCCACCTCATCCGCAGTATACACACTGTCCGAGACACCAACTTCGCCGTCCGCGACCGGCGATAGCACATCCGCTATTACTGTTACATGGAGCACCAGCAATCCTTCAGGGACAAATTATTATGTTGAGAATGTAACCGCCAGCACCAATTCCGGGTGGATCACCGCCACCTCTACGCAGTTTACCGGATTGAACGCGGGAGCCACATATACCTTTCGCGTGAAGGCGCGTAATGGCGATAGCACCGAGACCAGTTTCACCGACACCATTACCGGCGCCACCAACAGTCAGGGTGGAGGCAGTAGCAGTAGTGGTGCTGCTGGTGCTGGCGGCGGCGGCGGGCCATCGGGACCAAGCGGTGCACCGCTTGCCGGCACCGATCCAACGGAGTTGCCTAAAAAAGACAAGCCGCTTGATAAAGAGGAGCTTGGCTCGTTCTACATTAACGACGGCGCGAAATGGACTAATAATCAGAACGTGGTCTTAGGGTTTAGCGTTATCAGTGTCACCCATGTTGCCGTGGCGGATAATGCTGATATGAAAGGCGCGGGTCTCGTGCCGTATGTGGCGTCAATGAAGTTGAAACTGCCGGAAGGCGATGGAAAAAAGACGCTTTATGCGCAGTTTTACAACATGACCAAGGGCTCAAAAAGCGCGGTGGTGAAATCAGCCATCTTCCTTGATTCTACCCCGCCGGGCGCGCCCAAAATTACGAACGCGCCGTTATATGAAGATATAGATGAGTGGTTAAAGAGTGGTCAAGCGCTTAAAGGAATCGCCGATCCGGAAGTTAAAATCGTGTTGATACTTGAGCGCACCGATCTCACGGATAAAATTCGTAAGAAAGTAAAAGAACTGCGCGCTCTGCGCCGTAAGCAACATGGTTTGAAGGAAGAGCAGAAGGCGACCATGAAGAAACAGCAGGAGGCGAAAAAGAAGACGGGAGAGACGCAGAAACAAGTTACGGATCTCTTGAAGAGGGTGCAGGATCTGCAGGGTAAGGTAAAAGCGCTTCAAGGCAATGAGGCGGCGGTGGAAGCGGAGCGCACGCGTCTTGGGCAGGAAGAGCTGAAGGTGCTCGGTGACATTAAAAAACTTGAAGATCAGCAGAAAGCTCTGGAGAAAGAAGACCAGAAAGGGCCGCAGAAGATTCTGATTTCTGAAGCCAACGGTGGGTTTAGGACGGCGGAGGAATTTTTTCGCGAGGTGCGTATTGCGGCGGTTGCTAAAACCACTCATAAAACAGAATCCAACACCCAAGGTGATTGGTCATACTCCTTTACGCCAGGCACGTTTAATACGGAAGGCGAGTATGCGATTGCGGCAAACGCGGAGGATGACGGAGGTAACAAGAGCGCGGACACAAAAACTTCGTTTGCCGCGCTTGAAAATGATGCAAAGTTTACCGTAACCGTGCCGCTTGAGGAGCCCCTTGAGGAAAAAGAGAAAGAAGTGGTGGCGACGAGCACTACCGAGAAACCTGAAGAAGAAAAAAAGCCGGAACCGAAAACGGTGAAGCAACCACCGGTAGTTGAAAAAACGCCGGTGGAAATTGCGGCACCAATAGGTGAGCCAACTGCGCCGTCTGATGGTGAGACGGGCGCGACAACGGGTGTAGCAGAAGACGGCGGCGGCGCGGCGGCATCGGTGGGCGGTGGCGGAGGCGGTGGTGTGGTAGAAGAACAGCCGCCGCAAACAGTGGCAGAGGTTTTTGTCGCCGTTACGGAAACCGTTACGGAAGTAGCGCAGGTTGTTGTTGAAACGGCTACCATCGTCGTGCAAGAAACCGCAAAAGAGGTTGCGAAGAGCGTCGTCCAAACGTACCAAGTAGCAAAAGCCGTGGCAGATAATCCGGTAGTTGAACAGGTGAACGAAACCGTCGCCGCGCCAACGGTGGCCGCCGCCGCGGTTGCGAACGTCGCATCAAGCGCCAGTACGCTTCCCAGCATGTTGTTGTACTTGCGGTTTTTGTTTCTGCAACCCGCCATGTTGTTCGGCCGCAAGAAAAAGCGCGCGTGGGGTATCGTGTACAACGGCTTCACCAAAGTGCCGGTTGACCTTGCGCTCGTGCGTCTTATTGTTAAAGAAAAGGGGCAGGTTCTGCAATCGCGCGTGACCGATGTGGCCGGCCGGTATTACTTCCTCGCAAAACAAGGCGAATATTTGCTTGAGATGAGCAAGCCCGGTTTCGGTTTGGTGAG
>JBBTXJ010000153.1:0-13930 GCA_038062335.1 Patescibacteria group bacterium
GCCCATTGGCCAAAAGGCGAAGTCCGAGCGAATGCGAGGATTTTGCCAGCGAGCGGAGCGAGCGATTTTGGCCAACGTTTCGTTTTTCCGATGTTCACCAGCTTACTACCTTCCCCATTGTACAACCTTAATGCGGATGAATGTCGGAAAAATTTTGTTATACGACGTAACATACGGAAACTTTACGCACCTGTATGTCAAAAGGTGATCTTCTCTAGTGCTTATAAAAACATGCTCGATATTTCTCTAAATACATATTCACTTGAAAAATCTTTGCCCTCAAAAAAACATTCAAAAATCATACATGCGTCATTATAATTCAATATTTCATTTTTCTTAAGTTCAATATTTCCTCCGCTATACTTAATCGAAGAATTTTCAATTTTATTACTCCCCTTACCAAGAACGAAATGATAAAATTGCAATTCATGGGGCTTTCGATACTCAATAATCATTTTATCTTTTTCGCCAGCACATTGAACATAGCGATGGTCATTTAGACTTAACGTACAAAACGAGCTTGTTTTATTATTCATCTGCTTCAAATATGTAATAATAAATTCCTTATCGGGATTTGACTTATATAGCACTGAATTGTCCACTTCATATTGAAATTCAAACATATAAACATCCTCCTAGACTATTAGTTGTTATGTATTATGTATTTAGTGTGTTATGTCGTACAACGGGCCGCGCGTATGCAACGTCCCGTCCGGACGAAAACGAAGTTTTCGGACGGGCGGGATGTGGCGAGCCCTGCGAGCGTTGCATACGCGAGTTTTGCGCGTAAATCTGTATGTTATTTATAATGTATGATAACATGGCAATTGTGGATAAGTCAAAGAGATATCATCGCCACACCTATGACCAAACGCCACCGCATTTTTTGGATTATCGTCTCCGTAATCACCATCCTCGGCATGGTGTTCGCGTTTTCGCCCAGCGTCTTGACGGGGACATACTAAGACGCCGCTTCTCGTGCTACACTATACCCATGCCCCTGCAGAAAAAATGGCTCGTGGCCGAACCGATTCCGGAGGCCTTTCACCTTGAGCATCCCGAGCTGCCGGATATCATCCTGCAGCTTCTTTGGAATCGCGGCATCCGCACGCAACGCGAGATTGACACCTTCATGAATCCCGACTACGAACGTGATATTCACGACCCTTTTTTGTTTCGCGACATGGAACGCGCGGTGGAACGATTGTTTCAGGCAATCGCGACACAAGAAAAAATTGTCATCCACGGCGACTATGACGCAGACGGCGTTTCCGCATCCGTGATTTTGAGCACCACCCTGCGCGCGCTCGGCGCCGTTACAGACATCTTCCTCCCTCATCGCGAAACGGACGGGTACGGACTCGGCATGCAAAACGTGGAAAAAATCGCGGCAGAGGGCGCGCGCATCATCATCACCTGTGATTGCGGCATCAGCAACGCCGCTGAAATTACACGCGCGAAAGAACTCGGCATTGATGTCATCATTACGGACCACCATCAAGAACCCGCCGTATTGCCCACTGACGCGCTCGCCATCATCCATCCAAAAATTGAAGGCGAACCCTACCCCTGCAAAACACTGGCCGGCGGCGGCGTAGCGTTCAAATTGGCGCAAGCGCTCTTGAAAACCCATGCGCGCCATGTGGACAAATTGCCAAACGGCGAATCACACGGGGTGTTTGAAAAATGGCTCCTTGATATGGTGGCGATTTCCTGCGTTGCGGATATGGTGCCGCTTACCGGCGAAACGCGCACGCTCGTGAAATACGGGCTCGTGGTGTTGGAAAAAACGCGCCGCGTGGGATTGCGCCGCCTCATGAAAGGCGCGGGACTCTTTAATCAAGATGGAACACTTCGCCGCACATCCATTTCCGCCATGGACATCGGATTTAAAATCGCGCCGCGCATCAACGCGGCGGGTCGCATGAGTCACGCCTCTGCCGCGTTTAATCTCTTGGTGGAAGAGGACGAAGAACGCGCACGCGAATTGGCGGAGGCCATCAACCAGAATAATACTGCGCGGCAGGAATTAACCGCGGATCTCACCAAACAAGCACGCGCACAAATTAAGGAAACCGCGCAGGAACAGGATTCGCTCATCGTCATTGTGGGACACGGGTGGTCGGCAGGCATCATCGGTCTCATCGCCAGTCGCATTAAAGATGAGTATTACAAACCCGTCATCGTGCTGGCTGAACAAAACGGCGTGTATGTGGGGTCAGGCCGCAGCACGTCCGGATTCAATATGATTCACGGACTCCAGCAGATTCCGGAATTATTTACGAAATTTGGCGGCCATCCGCAGGCGTGCGGATTTACGCTCAACACAGACCCAGAAACGCTGAAGGCCGCGCTCACGCGCATTTTTGAAACGCAGGAAACGGACACCACGCCGACGCTCGCGGTGGATGCCGCGGTGGAACTTGAGACCGTTACGTGGGATCTCTATGATTTGATTGAACGACTGCATCCCTTCGGCATTGGCAATCCCGAGCCGTGTTTTGTGGCACGCGGATGCGAGGTGGTGCAGGTGGATCCCGTGGGCGCGGATGGTAAACATCTGCGGCTCCATGTGCGCCACCACACCAGCATGATCCGCAAAACCATCGGGTTCAATTGCGTTGAATGGTGTCCCGAATTGCACCCGGGCGATCGCGTTGACCTCGTGTTTGAAGTGGGCGTCAATGAGTGGAACGGGAATCGGGAGTTGCAGATGAAAATTGTGGATTTGCGGATGACGCAACCGGAACATACCATCATTGCCACATCACCTGCCGCATTGATGGTGGTACCGAGTTAGGAATACATTGAGTGCTCGTGAACGTTCGACTATGCATGTAACCACCTACACTGACGGCGGCGCGCGCGGCAATCCCGGCCCCGCTGCCATCGGTGTGATCATCAAAAACGAAACCGGAAAAAATATCGCCGCCTACGGCGAGTATATTGGCGAACAAACGAACAACACCGCGGAATATCGCGCGATTATTTCAGCGCTTGAAAAAGCGCGCGCGCTGGGCGCCACGACGGTTGACTGTTTTTTGGACAGCTTGTTGGTTGTGGAACAGCTCAATCGTCAATGGAGAGTGAAAGAACCGCATTTGCAAAAATTATTTGTACAGGCGTGGAACGCCGCCGCGCAATTTAAAAAAGCGACGTTCCGCCATATTCGTCGCGAGAAAAACAAAGAAGCGGACGCGGAGGTAAATAAGGCGCTTGACGAGCGTCAATAACTACACGTGCAGCGTTTCGGAAATCACCCACATCAGCGCCGCGCCGAGTATAAAGACAATCAAATGCAACGCCTCGCGGTGACGCGAGGTGTTTTCGTGATGATGTGTTGACGGAATCAAATCAACCGCCGCAATGTACAAAAAATTACCGGCCACCAGCGCGAGAAGGAGCGGACTCACCTGCTGTACGGCCGCGCCAAACACGAGTACCAGCACTGCGCCAACCAACGCACCCGCGCTCGAGAGCAAGTTATAGGCAATCACCTTTGCGCGCGAGAGTCCGGAGTGGAGCAAAATCCCAAAATCTCCCACCTCTTGCGGCAACTCATGCAACAACACACCGACGGCCGTTATCAATCCGAGCCGCACATCCACTAAAAATGTCGCGGCAATCAACATCCCGTCAATCGAGTTGTGGATAAAATCGCCCAGCACTATTAAATACCGCGGCACGCGCGTCACCGCTTCATGATGATGACAGTGATACCACGAAACTGATTTTTCAATAATGTAAAACAATAAAAATCCCGCGAACACGAGCTGGAGCACTCGTTCAACATCTCCCTCTCCTGCTTCGAGCGCCTCCGGCAGGAGGTCAAAAAACACGATTCCGATGAGCGCGCCCGCGCCGAACGACACTAAAAAATGGGAGATGCGCTTTGCGAGCGGTTCTTTCCAGAGTAATAAAAGGCCGCCAGCTAAACCGAGCACCGATACTGCAAGAATAGTCCCAATAATGAGTAATGGCTGCATAAGAATTTTAGTATACCATCCAAGAGACGTGTCCTGTCAAATTAAAGTTCGTTTTGCAATTCCTCAAGCAATTTGCGCGCTTTTTTAGAAACGCGTTTGGGAATATCCAATAAGACGCGAATGTAGAGATCGCCGGATTCGCCGCCAAACGGCGCCGCCTCACCGCGGCCGTTGATGCGAATTTGCTGACCGTGATTGATACCGGCCGGAATCGCGACGGTAAAGTGGTCCTCGCGCCGCACGACACCGGTGCCGTCGCATGTCCCACATTCTTTTTCCGGTTTCTTGCCGCGGCCGTGGCACGCGTCGCACATCTCCCGCATGCGCACGTTGCCAAACAAAACGCGCTGTACGCGTTCCACATGCCCGCGACCCCGACACGGAGCGCACTCCTTTATAGCGCTCCCCTTTTCCGCGCCCGCGCCGTCGCACGTTTCGCACGCGCATAATTTCATCAGGCGGATTTCTTTTTCGACGCCGAGCACCGCACGCGGGATGGAAAGTTCTATATCAACGCGAATATCATTACCCTGTGTCCGCTCTTGCGCCCTGCCGCCGCCGAAAGCGGACCCGAAGAGATCGCCCAGATCGGAAAAATCAAAATTCACGCCCTGCGCGCCTGAAAAACCGTGGGATCCTCCGAATCCACCCGCTCCGCCGTTCCGCTGTGCATCCTCAAATGTCTGACCAAACTGATCATACTGCCGGCGTTTCTCCGGGTCATCAAGCACCTGAAATGCCTCATTTATCTCTTTGAATTTCGCTTCATTGCCGCCGGATTTGTCCGGATGATGCTCGTGCGCCAATTTCCGAAACCCGCGTTTGATTTCGTCTGCCGAGGCGTTTTTATCCACGCCGAGAATGTTGTAGTAATCTTTGGACATGCTTATTTCTTCTCATCCACCACTTCGCCTTCAATCGGGCCCTCATCTTTTTTCTGCTCTGACGCTGACTCTGACGCTGACTCTGGCGCAGGCGCACCTTGCGTCTGTTGATACATCTGGGTACCAATTTTCTGCGCCTCCGAAGACAACGCTTCGCTCGCGCGTTTGATGGCATCCATATCATCGCCATCTTTCACCGCCTTCAACGCGTCAATTTTTTCCTGCAATAATTTTTTCTCATCATCGCTCACCGTTACTTTTTTCTCGTCCGCCTCTTTCAACATTTTCTCCGTGGTGTAAATCATCGTGTCGGCAATATTACGCGCTTCAATCAATTCACGCTTTTTCTTGTCTTCAACCGCATGCAATTCCGCGTCTTTCTTCATTTTTTCAATTTCTTCTTTGGACAAGCCACTTGATGCCTCAATACGAATTTTCTGCTCGCGATTCGTCGCCTTGTCTTTTGCGGACACATTCAAAATGCCGTTCGCGTCAATATCAAACGAAACTTCAACTTGCGGAACGCCGCGCGGCGACGGTGGAATGCCATCCAAAACAAACCGCCCGAGTGTTTTGTTGCCTTCCGCCATTTCGCGCTCGCCCTGCAAAACATGAATTTCAACCTGCGGCTGGCTGTCTGCCGCGGTTGAAAACACTTGCGATTTTGATGTGGGGATTGTGGTATTTTTTTCAATCAACTTTGTCATCACGCCGCCCAATGTCTCAATACCAAGTGACAACGGCGTTACGTCCAACAGCAAAATATCTTTGCCGAGCGACCCTTCAAACTGTCCGGCCTGAATCGCCGCGCCCACGGCCACCACTTCATCCGGATTCACGCTGATATTCGGTTTCTTGCCAAAAAATTCTTCAACTTTGCGTAACACCAACGGCATGCGCGTCATACCGCCCACCATAATAACCTCGTTCAATTCTTCTTTCTTAAAACCGGAATCTGCAAGCGCCTGACGGCATGGACCGAGCGTCTTTTCCACCAAATCGCCCACCAGTTCTTCAAACTTCGCGCGCGTGAGTTTCATGACGAGATGCCGCGGTCCGCTCGCGTCAGACGTGATGAACGGCTGATTGATTTCCGTTTCCATCGCGCTTGAAAGTTCAATCTTCGCCTTCTCTCCGGCTTCTTTAATGCGCTGAAGCGCGAGCGGATCTTTTGAGAGATCAATTCCCTGCTCTTTCTTGAATTCATCCAAAATCCACTGGATGAGACGCTGGTCAAAGTCATCACCACCCAAGTGAGTGTCGCCATTGGTGGCTTTCACTTCCACGGTGGTCTGTCCGCCGTCTTGCGCGATATCCAAAATGGAAACATCAAACGTGCCGCCGCCGAGGTCATAGACCGCAATTTTTTTGTTGCCGACTTTATCAAATCCATACGCGAACGCGGCCGCGGTGGGTTCATTGATAATGCGGCGCACCACGAGTCCCGCGATTTCACCCGCGTCTTTCGTGGCCTGACGTTGCGCGTCATTAAAATACGCGGGCACCGTGATGACCGCTTCAGTAATTTTTTCGCCGAGGCGTTCCTCCGCATCCGCTTTCAATTTTTGCAGAATCATGGCGGAAATTTCCTGCGGCGTATGTTCCTTGTCGCCCATTTTTATTTTCACGCGCTCTCCGTCAGGAATAATTTCGTACGGCACCATCTTTTTGGTGCGCGCCACTTCCGCGTCATTGTACGAACGCCCAACAAGACGCTTGATTGAATACAGCGTATTCGTTGGGTTGGTGACAGATTGGCGTTTCGCCAAAAGACCGACGAGCCGCTCGCCGGTTTTTGCGACAGCAACCACGGATGGCGTGGTGCGATTGCCTTCTTTATTCTCCAGCACCTTTGGCTCGCCGCCTTCAATGATAGCCACGGCGCTGTTCGTTGTTCCAAGGTCTATTCCGATTATTTTTGGCATATGTTTTTATGAGGTGTCATCCCGAGCGAAGGCCCATAGAGGCCGAAGTCGAGGGATCTAATGAATTAGATTTCTCGACTCCGCCCTCGGAGGGCTCCGCTCGAAATGACACTGATTTATTGCTTTTTTGACACTATCACCTTCGCCGGACGGAGACATTTATCGCCAATCCGGTAACCGGCCTGTTTTACCTCTACCACTTCCCCCTCTCGCTCGCCTTCAACCTCACCCACCGCATCCATACACGCAGGATCAAACGATTTACCAAGCGCATCAACTGAATCAACACCTAATTGTCGGAATGAATCCGCGAAATGCCGCTCAATGTGTCGAATCCCATCAACCCACTCCTTAGGTTCAGCAGGCGCATGCGCAATAGCCATCTGTAAACTATCAAGCGTAGGCAACATCTCCATCAGCATACCTTCCAACACCATCTGCGATAATTGCCCATTCCGCGCCGCGGTCTCTCGTTTCAAATTCTCGTAATCCGCTTGTGCTCTCTGCCATCCTGCCAAGTATTTATCGCGCTCGGCTTTTATCTGTTCGATGTCCTCATTATTCTGTTGTTCTTGTTCTGACATAGATTATAGTAACGCCTGTATTCCTTTTAAAAGCGCCATGTTGTGGTCATACCGCATGCGCAGAGGCCCCAAAAGCACATACGCCGTGTCCGGAGAAATGCGGATAGAAATGGTACTGCACTCCGTGCCAAACGCGCCCTCCGTGCCAATGTGCGTGGTTATTTCATCGGTAATATCGTTCCACAATCGGTCAAAACACGCATCCATATCATCAAACAATTCGGAGAGCGCAACCACTTGCGGCGCTTCGGAAAATTCCGGTTTCGTAAATAAATTTTTGATGCCCGTATAATACAGCGAACCGCGTCCGATGGCAACGATCACGGTTTCATTGGTGAGCAGGGCAAGCGCGCGCGCCAATTCCTTGAGACGCGCTTCTTCATTATACGAACGCGCGTGTTCCAGTGAGGCGTGTTCCTCGCGCGATAGAACCGGCAGAGATTGCAAATGATTCACGTAATACCGGTATCCCGCCGCAGTGGGCACGCGGCCGGCAGAGGTGTGAGGGTGCGTTAAGTACCCTTCTGCCTCAAGCGCGAGCAGGTCATGCCGAACCGTGGCAGGGCTGACGTCAAGCCGATAGCCCTCCACGAGGCGCGTAGAACCCACCGGCTCCCCAGTCTCTACGTGGGTGTCTATGACGTATTTTAGGAGTTGTTCTTGACGGGTGTTCATAATGTCATTCTGGAGCCCTGCGCCTCGTAGGGCGATAGAATCCAAACTAGCACTCTCATTATACGAGTGCTAATTATGGATGTCAAGTCGCCTGCAGAGTACACCTTTGTCACCAATAGTAGAGGAGGTATGTGCTCAATCACAAATTGAGTGATCACCAATTGAATAAAAAAGGGCAGGCTCGCGAAGTTGCGAACCTGCCCTGTGTAGGGACGACTGCTCCTAGAGCCCGCGGCGGCGGCGTCGATCGAAGATGCTATCTTTCTCAGGCACGTACGATCCGTACGGCGTACTCCTGACCCCGCCCCCCTCAAACACGCTCTCCTGTTCGTC
Source organism: Patescibacteria group bacterium (assembly GCA_038062335.1). GTDB lineage: Bacteria > Patescibacteriota > Patescibacteriia > Magasanikbacterales > JBBTXJ01 > JBBTXJ01. The sequence continues at coordinate 8,388 of JBBTXJ010000153.1, forward strand.
GGGGATGTGCGAACGACTGGTCATGAGGTCCGACAGTGTAACCATCGGATTACCTTCCGCATCGGGCCATCCCCACTCATCAACCGACCCATCAGGTCGACGTTTCCGTGACATCCTAACCCTCCTTGTTGTTAGCGAGCTGGTAGCCAGCTTCGAAGATGGTTGCGAACAGATCGGAGACCACAGGGAAGTCGCCGAGGTCATTGAGAGCGAGCAGTGCGTTGAACGGCTCACCCATGGAGCCGGTGGCGGTAGCGTTCTTAAAATTTTCTGGAACCACAAAGCTGTCGAGGAGCTTGGCGTTGTTGTACTCCTCGAGGAACTTGGTGGGGTTCTTGATGAACTTCTGCGCACGATCACCGCTCAGAAGCAAGCACGAAAGTGCCTTCTCCTCTCCCTCCGCTCCTTCCTCGATTCGAATGAACACGTGCTTCATTTCTCTGTCCTCCTTGTTTCCTATCACTGAATTGTGACTCTACGTTTTATAGCATGAATGAGCCCTGCCTGTCAAGTCGCGCCTTGGTTCGCGCCGCCGCACCCAAATGCCAAGCATCGGGGCTTGTTGCGCGGCGGCGAGATATCCACTTGACACCATTAACGCGACGCGTTATTTTACCTCTTAAAACTATGACTAAAAAAATAGCGCCAATCCATCCCGGTGAAATCCTCAATGAGGAATTTATTGTACCGCTCGGCATCACCCAATATCGGATTGCAAAGGACATCGCGGTATCGCCGCGACGCATTAACGAAATCGTGAATGGCGAACGCGCCATTACCGCTGACACCGCCCTTCGTTTGGGACGCTATTTTGGCGTGTCGCCCCAGTTCTGGCTAAATCTCCAATCGCACTATGACCTTGAAACCACTTCACTCCGAATTGCTCCGGCGCTAAAAAAAGAAGTGCGAATTTTAGAGCCCGCTTAAATAAAAAAACCCACCTCTCTGCCGTTCTATTCCACCTCCACCTCGCTCACTTCTGAAAGAAGAATATTTTCCACAAAAATCCCGCGTTCGACGAAGATTTGCTCCAATTCGTGTTTGAGTTCCGCTTCAACTTCCGTTCGGCGCGGGCCGATGATGTCCTTATGACTATACCGCGATTTCACCATGCGCACGCGGCTCCGGATGGTAGGCCGCACGATTTTCGCCACAAAATCCTCGCCGATGGTCTGCCAAATGTTCGGAATCTGCGTGACATCCAAACGCAACAAAATAGTTCCTTCAACCGCCACCTGTTTTCCATCCAGCGTGATTGCGACAACCGGCACATCGCCGAGCGCGCGTTCGTTGTGCGCGCTGAAATCGCGCGAAATGCTGTATTCCAATGTTTGCGTATTAAACAATTTCGCCTTTTGCCAAAACGGCACTTTCAAATGCAGGCCGGGTGTCAGCACTTTATGAAGCACGCCGCGCCCCAAATCATACACACACGCCACATAGCCCGGTGGCACGTGAACAAAAACGCCCTTCAGGACGTCTTCCACCACGAATGAGTACATCAGTCTGTCGAGTGATTGTTCGGTGGACATAACTTAATGGGCTGCTTTTGGCTTCGGCGTCCGAATAAACGTCTTTCGCAACAGAGTTATGCTATCAGAGAACGCCATTGAGGTCAAGATAAAAAGGGATTTGACCATCGGCAGCCACCACAAAATGGCGAGGATGAAAAGCGGGAATAAAATAATAAACATCACCTCACCTTTGGTGGCTGGCTCGGCACTTTTGCGCTGGGCACGGTACGCATCCAAAAAAATCCACACTCCCGCGATGCCGGCCCATAGGAGCGAGCGTTTGGCGATATCAAACCCAAGAAAAATGGTGTTCACGACGCCCGGCGGGTCGTTCCACGCATAGAGCGCCTGCGCGATTTTAACCGGCGCCATGCCGCCCAAAAATACCTGGTACAACAGCACGAGCACGAGACCCAAGATGCCGAGCACTATGCTTTTCGCCCACGGACTCACGCGGTACTGATGCATGACCTTGCGGATTTCTTCTTTCAACTGCACCGAATCGTTTTTAAATCCTTTTTCAAGACCCACGATCCGTTCATGCAATCGTTCGTAGCGCACGGCATTGCGTTCCGAAATAATTGAAAACGGCAACAAAAGAACCCGCAAACTCACGGTTAATATCACCACCGCCCATCCCAAATTCTCCCCGGCCCAATTGTTATAGAGCCAGATCAAGATGTTAAGAAGTGGACGAAAGAGGTAGTCGTTCCAGAAAAAATCAAACATAGGTGGATTCTATCGCGTCGTCAGGGACGACGCTCCAGAATGACATTCAGAGCCACGCATCCTTATGTTCCAATAAGTACCGCTTCGCCGCCTCATACTCATTGGGTATAAGGCCCTCCAAAATCGCCTCCTCAATGGCTTGCTTGATTGTGCCCACTTCAGGCCCCGGTGTCAAGTTACAAAGTTCCATTATTTCTTCACCGCGCACCGGCGACTGAAACGCGCGCAGACGATCGCGTTCGCGCACTTCTTCAATGCGTTGCATGAGTGTAGCGTAATCTTTTTCGCGCTGGGCGAGTTTTTTCGGATTTTGCGTGGTGATATCCGCGCGATAGAGCAAAATCAAATCATCAAGCCAGTCGCCCATGTTTACGATGATGCGCCGCACCGCGGAATCCGTGACGCCCTCTGAAGTAATGACCTGCGGCCGCAAATGCCAGCGCACGAGTTTCCGCATGTATTTCGTGGTATCCGTATCCAGCCGCAACCGCCGACCGATCTCGGTAATCATTCGCGCGCCCACCACTTCATGACCGTCAAACGTCCAGCCACGACCCTCTTTAAACCGTTTTGCGGGCGCCTTGCCCACATCATGAAGCAACGCCGCCAGCCGGAGCTGAACCTGTTCCGTCATTGCCGCCATCTGATCCGTCACCTTGATACTGTGCGCCAACTGGTCCTTATGATGCTGGCCACCGACAAATTCCACGCCATGCAACACAGCTACTTCGGGTAACACCGGTACCATGAGGCCAGTGGTAAATAACAAATTCAGCGCATCCGATGGTTTCGGTGCCGCCAACATTTTCAATAATTCGTCGCGGATGCGCTCCCATGAAATAATCGTTATACGTTTCACCTCTTCTTTAATGCCACGGAGCGTTACCCCATCAATCCCAAATCCCAATTGCGCGGCGAACCGGATGGCGCGCAACATGCGGAGCGGGTCATCGGAAAAGGTCTCGGCCGGCGAAAGCGGTGTGCGAATAATTTTTCGTTCAATATCGCCTTGCCCATCAAACGGATCCACATACGCGCCAAAGTGTTCTTTATCAATGTGCATGGCGATGGTGTTGATGGTAAAATCTCGCCGCGCCAAATCTTCGGCAATATTTTGCACACGCTCTACTTTTGGTTTGCGCGATTTCGCGTCATACGTTTCCTTGCGTGCGCCGGCGAATTCCACCGTATACTCCCCCACCTGCATGCGCGCGGTGTCAAAATCCTCAAAAAATACCTCGTGCTCTGCCTTCAATGCTTCCCGTGCTTTTTTCGCAAACGCGACACCTGACCCGTCCACCACAAAATCTACGTCTTTACATGGACGGCCAATGATGCGGTCACGAACAAAACCGCCAACGGCGTACACCGCAATTTTTTCTTTCGCGGCAATCTTGGCAATTGATTGCAACAATTTTTCTTCGGTCATATTACAAAACAAACAATATCACGATGCCCAACACTACTCGATACCACACGAACACCGCAAAATTATGTGCCACGACAAAACGCAATAAAAACTTAATCGCCAGTACGCCGCTTACGCACGCGGCGAGCGCGCCGACCAACAAAGCGGCCGGTGACACCGCGCCAAGTCCGCCCTGCATCGCTTCCCACCCCTTAACCGCCGCCGCGCCGAAAAACACCGGAATGCCCAATAAAAAAGAAAACCGCACGGCCTGGCTCCTATCAAGCCCCGCGGCAAGCGCCGCCGTGATTGTAATGCCCGAGCGAGACGTGCCCGGAATGAGTGAAATCGCCTGCGCGACACCCACGCCAAGCGCGTGATACCAGCGCAATTTTTCCGCTTTCCTCAATTTCATGCCGCGCGCTGACCGATTTTTGTCCGCAAGCCACAACGCGATACCCCACACAATCAAACTCACCGCCACCACGCGCGTGCTGCGCAACTCTGCAAAATATGCGTTGGCAAAAAAACCAACAAGAAACGCGGGGATACTACCGATGATGAGCCAATATCCCAATCGGCGCTCATCGTCATCGCCATTGCCCACGAGTCCTTTCACAATGCGCACCAAATCTTTCCAAAACACAATGAGAAGCGCGAGTAACGTAGCACCATGCAAAAGCGCGTCAAATACTGCGCCCTGATCCTGCCAGCCCGCAAGGCGCGGCAATAAAATAAGATGGCCGGACGAGGAAACCGGTAAAAATTCGGTGATACCTTGGATGATGCCGAGGATGATGGCTTGTAGAATGCTCATAACTCGCTCGTATCTCTAAAACTAAACACGTTCAGCAGCCACTCCAACGCGATGCGAAAGCGATCCGGCCAGCTGTACATCGTGAGTAAGAATACCCCACGACGCAGCAACCACGCAACCCTGCCGGTTAATCGAATCGGCCCGAGCTCGGCAATGGCAAACCAGTTGCCGATCGGCACCAGTTCCCCCTTGGGACGATGACGGTACGGCACCGGCTCCTTTTTTCGCACTAACCGCCGCACATTACGCGCCACGCCCACTGCTTCTGAAACCGCGGCCTGCGCCGTCTGCGGCACCACGCCCATGCCCGTATCGGCAATGACGGCGCAGTCACCGAGCGCAAACACGCGGTCGTCATCAACCATACATAAATACTCATTCACTTTGATTCGTCCGCGTTCGTCCAAATCCTCGCGTGGCAGAAGCGTGTCCGCGTTAGATTGCACGCCGGATGTCCAAATAATAGTACACGCGTCAATGTGGTCGCCATTTTTCAAATGCACACGATTTTTTTCCACCCTCGTCACGCGCGTGTTCACAATAATAGAAACACCGAGCTCTTTTAATTTCCGCATCGCCCGCGTTCCCACAAACTCCGAATGGCGCTGGAGCACGCGCTCGCCGCTCTCAATGATGGTGATGCGCACTTCCTCGCACGGGATAGCGGCGTACAACGCGCGCATTTCTTTGCGGAACAAGTCGCCGATCTGCCCCGCAAGCTCCACGCCTGTTGCGCCGCCGCCCACAATCACAAAATGCACGCGTTGTTCGCGCTCGGTTTTATTCCGCGCGCGGCTTGCCGCCTCAAAACATGCCACCAGATGATTACGCACCTGTACGCAATCGTTCACGGTTTTGAGCGGCAATGCGTACTCTCCCACGCCCGGAACGCCAAAATCGCTCGCGCGCGAACCCACGGCAACCACGCAATAGTCGTACGGATACCGCCCGATATCCGTCACCACCGCATGCCGCGCGCGGTCAATGCGCTCTACCTTTGCGCGCACAAACCGCTCGTGGCAACAATCAATCATCTCACGAAGCGGCTGGGTAACGTGATTCCTGCCAATGGAAC
>JBBTXJ010000154.1:0-3502 GCA_038062335.1 Patescibacteria group bacterium
TCGCCCTGCCGACCAGAACGACCGCGAAGCTGATTGTCAATACGCCGCGATTCGTGACGTTCGGTGCCGAGCACAAACAAGCCACCTGCTTCGCGTACGCGCGCGGCCGCATCCGTCTCCGGCGGGTTGCCGCCAAGCACAATATCAACACCGCGGCCGGCCATGTTGGTGGCAAGCGTCACCGCGCCTGCTCGTCCCGCTTGCGCAATAATTTCACCTTCACGTTCGTGATTCTTGGCGTTCAGCATCTGATACGGCACGCCCTCGCGTTCCAGCAACAAACCAAGCTCCTCGTTTTTTTCAATGGAAATAGTGCCGAGCAGAATCGGCTGTCCGCGTTCGTGCAATTCCTTCACGTGTTTCACCACCGCCGCGAATTTCGCCGCTTCAGAACGATAAATCCGATCCGGCATATCCGTGCGGCGATCCGGTTTGTTTGTGGGAATCACGACCACTTCCAATTTATAAATGTTCGCAAATTCTTCCGCTTCGGTTACGGCCGTACCGGTCATGCCCGCGAGTTTTTTATACATGCGAAAATAATTCTGGAAGGTTACGGTGGCCATCGTTTGGCTTTCGCGCTGAATCGGCACGCCTTCTTTCGCCTCAATCGCCTGATGCAATCCTTCGGAATAGCGGCGGCCCGGCAGTTTGCGGCCCGTAAATTCATCAACGATAACCACTTCGTTATTTTCCACGACGTAATGGCGGTCGCGCTGAAAAAGCGCGAGCGCGCGGAGCGCCTGCTCCACGTGATTGGCCATGCGCATGCCGCCGGCGGTGTAGATATTTTCCACGCCGAGCCACTGTTCCATTTTTTTGATTCCGGCATCCGTGAGATACGTGCTCCGCAATTTTTCGTCCACTTTGTAATCCTCTTCTTTTTGCAAACGGCCCGCGAGTCCCGCGAATTGGTAATATTGTTCCGTCGCTTCTTCAGCCGGCGCGGAAATAATGAGCGGCGTGCGCGCTTCGTCAATTAAAATAGAGTCCACTTCGTCAACAATGGCGTAGATATGTCCGCGCTGTGACATTTCTTCCAGCCTCTGCACCATGTTATCGCGAAGATAATCAAAACCGAATTCATTGTTGGTGCCATAGGTGATGTCGCATTGGTACGCCTCTTTCCGCGCCGCGGGACGCAGGTATTCGTATTTCACTTTGAACGAACCGGTAGTGTCGCGCTCCATATCACGCGCAGTGCCTTCATCGTGTTCTTCTGATTTGCTGTGGAATGCCGGATCATATATATAGGTAGCGCCCTGATGCTGAATAACGCCGACGGTCATTCCGAGCGCGTGATAAATCTGGCCCATCCATACCGTGTCGCGGCGAGCGAGGTAGTCGTTCACGGTTACGAGATGCACGCCCGTGCCCGCGAGCGCATTCAAATATACGGCGAGCGTGGCCGTGAGCGTTTTCCCTTCACCGGTACGCATCTCCGCAATCTGACCGCGATGGAGCGCGATGCCGCCTTTCAACTGCACGTCATAATGCCGCTGGCCGAGTGTGCGTTTTGCGGCTTCACGGACGACGGCGAATGCTTCAGGGAGCAGATTATCAAGGGATTCTTTCTCAAGTCGTTTCCGAAACTCCTCGGTTTTCGCGCGCAATTCGTCATTCGTCAAACGCACAACATCCGCCTCAAGGGCGTTTATTTTTTCCACAAGAGGATCCATCTGTCGGATCACTTTTGCGTTGGGGTCACCGAAAATTTTGGTCAAAATGGACATAAAAAAGACACGGCTACTCTATCACAGAGCGCCGTTGTTGTACATAGCTTGACAGGTGGATCGGCGACTGCGATAATACCTCAATATGGAGCAGGAGATGAACCAAAAATTAGATGAAATTCTAAAAATCGTAACGTTCATCAAGGATAATGCAGCCATGCAAAAAGATGTGGATGCACGGTTTGAACGGATTGAGGAAGATTTGCGCGCAATACGCGCAGATATTTCGGAGATTAAAGAACGGCTCACAAAACTTGAAAAACGCGCTTTGGAAGACGCTGATGCATCTGCACAAGAAATTATCGAACTTAGACAACGGGTGGATGAACTCGAGCGGCGAGTTGCAACACTACAACAAGCACACCAGCCAGCATAAAAACTACCCCGACTGTGGTAGTTTTTTGTCGTCTTATCGCCGGCGTTGCGCAATCCGTTTTTCTTTCAAATCCACGAGTTGCCGTTGGAGTTCGTCCTGCACCTCGTCGATGGCGGCGTAGAGATCCTCGTGCTCCTCGCGCGAACGGATGTTCCCTTCGCCCGGAATCCGGAGGTGAATTTCACAAAAGAAAACCTGGCCCTTGTGATGATGCGCCGTGGTGCGGCCCACTTCCACATCGGCCTCTACGGCTCCGCCGGCATGCATAAATTTTTCGAGCATGCGCACTTTTTCTTCCGCCCGCGCGCGAATCGCGGCGGTGAGTTCAATGCCGATGCTTTGGATGCGGATGTTCATAGTTAAAATCCAATATACTGTATCTCCTCCTCTAAATTAATCCCAAATTTCTCCGCCACTGCTGACTTCACGCGTTCAATTAATCGCTTCACATCCGCGGCCGTGGCGCCGCCAGTGTTCAGTACAAAATTTCCGTGCACATCGCTTACCACCGCCGCGCCCTCTTTCTCGCCTTTCATCCCCGCCTGTTCAATGAGCCATCCCGCCGAAATGCGTTTTTTCGTCAAAAATTCTTCGGGAATATTTTTATCTTTCCACGACGAATCCGGTTCGTCAAATTCGTAATTCTTAAAAATACATCCCGTGCTCGCCGCGCCCTTTGGCTGGGTTTTGTTGCGGCGATCCAAATATTCCATCATTTTCTTGAGCCCATTCCGCTCTTCATCATACTTCAATTTCAACGTAACGCCAAGCACGATACCGCCATTCTCTTTAAAAATGCTGTGGCGATACCGAAATTTGCATTCAGCATTTGAAAACGTGCGCACCTCGCCATCAACAAGCGCGTCCACGGATTCAACCACCTCTTTCATCTCGCCGCCGAACGCGCCGGCATTGCCGCGCACCGCGCCGCCCGCGGTTCCGGGCACGCCAATCCCCCATTCAAATCCGGTGAGGCCCGCGTCAATTGACGCGCGCGCAAGAGCGGCCGTCACCATGCCGGCATCCGCAATAATGTGATCATCCACCGCGCTCGACGCGTTCATTTCTATTTTAATCGCCATCCCGTCAAAACCATCATCCGCAACCAGCATGTTGCTTCCGCCTCCAAACACAAAATAATTCAACGAGTGTTTAAGCGCGAGCGCGATGGCCTGTTTTAGCTCATCAACGGATTTTACGGACACGAAATATTTTGCGGGACCGCCAATTTTGAATGTGGTATATGATCCAAGCCGCGCGCCCTGTCTGGCGCTCGGAAATACCACCTCAATTTGTTCCCAAATTTTGTCTGCCATGCAGGTTATGTTATCAGCTTTAGCGCCACCGTATCAATATCCCCTGCGCCCATGATGACCACCACATCGTCTTTTTT
>JBBTXJ010000155.1:0-7555 GCA_038062335.1 Patescibacteria group bacterium
GAAGAAAAAAATAATATCATCGCGCAATCGGATGTTATGCCGCGGCCGCTCGCTCCGTAAATCCAAATAGCGATATTTCAAACGAATATCCTCCCCAACGCCGCTGGTATCTTTATTTAATTCAAACGGCGGCGTCTTTGACGGATTCAGTACCGTCACCGCGTGCGCCAAAATTTCCACCGTGCCAGTGGACAAATTTTTATTCGCCCGTTTTTCTTCGCGACGTTTTACGTCGCCTTCAATCTCAACCACGCATTCATCGCGAATTGACGGCAGGGCTTCCTGTGACGCGGCGTCCAGTTCGCTCGGCGTACACACCACCTGCACGATGCCGCTTCGATCACGCAAATCTAAAAAGACCACCTTGCCCATATCGCGGCGGGAATGAATCCAACCTTTGAGAAGCACCCGCTTCCCCTCCTGTTTTAATGTCTCCACTGCCAAAATGCGTTCCATAAAGCACCTCTGATTCTATCAAAATAGGGCGCGAAAGGCAACTTAGTTCTCCAAAAGCACCCAATCCCCCACATCACGCCGCGTAAATGTAGAAAATTCCGGGTATCCCTCAAGATCAGAAACCGCATCTTTCTGCATCAGCCACAGGTGATACGTCTCTTCCCGTTCAAAGTAATACTCTCTATTTTCCTGATCAATGGCGATGGGTTCAACGGGCCCGCGATACCGCAGATACCAATACGTCGCTGGCAACACACGGCCAAAATTCCATTGCGCGGTGCGATACAGAATAAGGAACCCATTTTCAGGAACATTTCCACGAATGAGCGCGGCCGCATCACGCGCGGGCGCGCTTGGCGCCGGGTCCCAGTGCGGCAGTCGCACTCCATAAAAAACCAAAAGCGCAACCACGCCGATGGTGGCAAACGCGCGCGGCACGCCGGTATGTTTTAACGCGGATGCCGCAATGAGATACAGCGCCGGCACCATACCCAACACATACCATGAAAGTTTTGTTTGCATGAATGAAATCACGAAGGCAAAAGAGGCAACCCAGACCATGAGCAGAATAATTGCCGCAGTAAAACGAATTTTTTTCGCACGCGCCGGCGCAACAAACGCAATGCTGTAACGCACAATCCAAAAAAGCGACATCAGCGCCGCGGCAGCAGTCACAAATGGCTCGGTGTTCCACAAATACCGCGCGTAAAACCACCACGGCCCCGCGTGTCCCTGCAGTGGCCCGGTGATGCGCGAAAAAAATTGTTCTTTAATATAGACAGCAATAAACTGCTCGCGATACACAAGATAGGCAAACACATGCCACCATCCACCAATAATAAGCGTCGCAAGCGCGAAGCCCGTCCAGTGATACCATCGGTAGTGATAGTCAAGCGGCGTGCGGCGCAGGCGCGCTTTGAATTTCAACAGCGCATGGGTGAGGAGTGGAATGATAATCGCAAAAATCCCGAGAGTCCCACGAGTAAAGATAGCAAAACCGGCCGCAACACCTGATAGTATCAACCACCGTTCAGCGCCCTTGTGCCAACTGCGCACAAACGCATACGTGCTCGCCAGCAACCAAAACAAAAACAGCACATCGTGATCGCCGGAACGCGCCATGTGGTAATCCAAAAATAACGGACTCAAACTAAACAGAAGCGCCGCCCAAAAACCGACGTACCAAGAAAAAAGCCGCCGACCGATGCCATACAAAAAAAGCACCGCGCCGATCCCCGCAAGCGCCGGAAAAAACCGCGCGGCAAATTCCGTAAAACCAAACAGTTTGAAAGAAACCGCATTCAGCCAAAACGGCAGGAGCGGTTTTTCCAGCCACGGCTGACCCATCAGCGTCATGTGGAGCCAGTCGCCGCTTTGCACCATTTCTGCGGAAATGTTGGCGTAAATCCCCTCGTCCCAATCATTGAGCGGCGCCTCGCCCAGACGGTAGAACATGACGAACACGGAGACGAGCAACAACAAAAGCAACGGCAACGTGAAACGGACGCGATCAAATAAAGACATAGGAAGGGGGCGCAGCAATACAGCGCTCCAAATGATGTTCCGCAAACTGGTGCCACGCCTCAAGGTCATTGTGCACAGCCCCTTCGAAGCCAATCACCGCCATATACCGCCACAAGGCACGAACAAATAAAGTGTTCACCGCGTATTCGGGAATACGGCTGGTGAAACTCATAAAGAGACGCAGAAAATCGAAGAGCGCGCGGTCGGGCTGGCCGGGAAAAACCGTGGTCGCCACCAACCCGAGCACATACTGTATCACAAGACCCTTGCGATACGAACGGCGGATCTGTGGATAGAACGCGATGGGTTCCGCGGACACCAATTTGTCGCCCCCGCTGGCGCGCACGATCTCGGCGTGGATGAACGTGCCGGGCTCCAGACGGGACGATTGTTTGCTGATTATTTTTTTCACGCCGGTCGCGCGGGTGACCAGTAATCCTCGTTCTTTGGTGTATAAAAAAATACGCTGGTCATATTCGCGAATGTCTTCACGAGCGAGCACGATGGCCGTCAACATACGTTTCTGCAATCATCATCGCCGCGGCGCTATCTATGGGAATGTTGAAGTCCTTGGCAAATCGCGCGGCCGCCTGTGTGGAGAGTCGTTCATCAACGGTTTCTATTGTCCAATCCGTTTCAGCGCGCAAAAATTGCACCACCAGTTCCACCACGTCCGCTTGCGGCCCGCGTTCACCGGACAGGGTGTAGGGCATTCCCACCACCACGGTGGTGACCTGTTTTTCTTTAATGATAGGCTCCAAATCCGTTCGCAAATTCCACTTTCCGGCATTCGGAATAGGCGCGAGCGGCACCGGCGTGGTGGTGCCATCCGGCACAAGGGCGAGGCCGATCATTTTTGAGCCGTAATCCATTGCCAAAATGCTCATAGGCGGGTATAGTACCATAAACCGCCTGAATTCGTAAGCCGGTTGTGAATGCACATCCGTGGCAAAAATAGTGCGGAAATAAGCCAAAAATTTTACGAGTTAGGATATCCCCTAGTTGGCCGAAATCGCTCGCAGGGCTCGCTGGCGAAATCCTCGCATTCGCTCGGACTTCGCCTTTTGGCCAACGGGCGGCGCGTACCGCGCTGTCGTCCACTGCCGCTCGCTCGTCGGCATGACGAATGATATACAACTGTGGATTTCCTCACTTGACATATATCTTAAATATAGTTATAGTATATATGTAGTAACCATTTAATACTAAGGAATATGACCACACAAGTAATTTTCAAAATCGATAAAAAGCTGAAGGAAAAAGCAATGGCTAAAGCCCGGCACGAGGGTATTGCTTTTGCTTCTGTTTTGAAGCTTGCCACCAAAGCTTTTGTTGTTGGGGATTTAACCTTAGAATTGGTTGGTAGCGAAAAATTTAATGCCAGGACTGCCCGAGAAGTAAAGAGCGCCCTAAAGGATATTTCTCAAGGTAAGAATCTTTCCACTGGTTTTACTTCCGCCAAAGACGCAATCAAATTCCTCAAGGCATAAGGTATGGAAGTGAAATTCCATACTACGTTTAAGAAAAAGCTGAAGAAGATTCCTCCCAAAATACAAGACCGTTTTTACGAACGGTTAGAGTTATTTATGCAGGATAAATTTACCAAAGTACTCAATAATCATTCAGTTGATAGGGCGTACCTAAACTGCAGAAGCATCAATGTCAGCGGCGACTACCGAGCCATTTTCGAGGATCGTGGAGAGACGGTTATCTTTATCAACATTGGCACGCACTCTGATTTATATTGAACGAATGTTTTTGTCGAGCAATTCACCCTCCTGTCCCCTCTTGCCCGCCAAAAAATAGGAAAAGTAATGCATGCGTAACACTATGCAATCGCCAAACCAACACTATAACCCTCTCACACCTGAAGAAGAAAGAATTATTCTGCGCAAAGGAACGGAGGCGCCGTTTTCAGGCGCGTACAACACCCACACGGAAAAAGGCGTGTATCGGTGCAAACGGTGTGATGCGGCGTTGTACAACTCGGACGACAAATTTGATTCCGGCTGCGGATGGCCGAGTTTTGATGATGAAATAGCGGGGGCAATTAAAAAAATTCCGGACACGGATGGCGTGCGAACCGAGATTGCATGTAAGAATTGCGGCGCGCATTTAGGGCACGTCTTTCAAGGCGAAAAAATGACAGAAAAAAATGTTCGTCATTGCGTCAATTCTATTGCTCTCAATTTTAAAAAAGTTCAAATTTGACTTATTTTTTTCCCCTGCGTAGAATAGAACCATAAACGATTATCCAATATGCGCAAAATTAATTTGAAAAATGTGGTGTGGAAAGAAGGCAAGGATTACGTCTCTTGGAATATCAATACAGGGGTGTCCAGCTTCGGCGATACCAGAAAAGAAGCTCTTGATGCGCTCCAGGAGGCATTAGAACTTTATTTTGAAGATATGCCTCTTTCAAAAATAAACAAGGTGGAGCGACCAGATTTGGTTCCGCTTGTATTGCAACATGCCTAGACCTATACTACTTCGTCGCGTCATTCAAGTCCTTCGTGAAAAGGGCTTCTTTTTTGTTTCGCAACAGGGTTCTCACTACTGTCCATCCGGCCGACGCGTGACCACCACGGGGTCAGCATCTGTCGCAATTACGGTGTGCTCAAAATGCGCGCACATGCTGTTATCCACCGGCACGATAGTCCATCCATCGTCTAATGTTTTTACTTCGTGCGTGCCGAGCGTGACCATCGGTTCCAGCGCCAAAACCATGCCCGGTTCAATCTTCACATTCTCAAGCGCCTTTTGATAATAATTCGGCACCTGCGGCGGCTCATGCACTTTATATCCCACGCCATGTCCCACCAGCGCGCGCACAATGCCGTACCCAAACGGTTTCAAATAATCTTCAATGGCGCGGCCAATGTCCGCGATTGTTTTCCCCGGCCGCACTTCGGCAATACCAATCTCAAGCGCCTTTTGTGTGCGCTCCAGCAATAACTCAACTTCTTTTTTAATCGGCCCAAGCGGAATAGTGAGCGCGGTGTCAGTAAAAAAGCCGTCCTTCGCCGGCCACTGCATGCCAATGTCAATGCTCAAAATATCGCTCGCAAGAAGCGCGCGATCACGATTGGCGGGCGCGTGCACCAATTCTTCATTCACGCACGCGCAAATGGTTGAGGGAAACGGCGTATCTCCCGCGCGAGCTTTGTATCCCTTAAATGAGGGTACACCGCCGGATTCAATAATCAAACGCTCTGCTTCCGCATCCAATTGCGCGAGCGTCACACCCGGCGCCGCCATCTTTGCCAGTTTCGCTAAAATGGCACCGATTTTCTCGCCGCCTTCTTGTATCAATTTCAATTCTTCAGGTTGTTTAATTGAGGACATATTCTAATCCTTTATACACTTCTTCCACGGTGCCCATGCCATCAATTTCATCAAGCACTTTCTTTTCACGATAAAAATCCAACACGGGTTGCATTGCCTCGCGACCCATTTCTTGAAAGCGTTTGCGCATGACTTCGGGGTCATCATCAGCGCGATGTTCAAGCTCGCGACGTTTAGTCACGCGCCCTATTGCCTGTTCTTCAGAAAGCGCAATCCAAATTGCTTTGACCTCTGCCGTCATCTGCTTTTCTTCAAAGTGCTTCCAAAATTCTTGCGCTTGCGCGAGGTTGCGAACAACGCCATCAAGCAAAATATTTTTTCCTTCCGCGATCAACGCATCAAGCGCGCTGAAACTAATTTTGTAAACGAACTCATCGGAAACGAGCCCGCCCGTTGCCATGGTGGCAAGCGCCGCCTTGGTCTCTTCATCAGGATTCGGTTCGTCTTTTAACGCGCGCAATAAATTGCCGGTGGAAAAAGGCGCCCATCCGCGGCGATCGCGCAGGAGTTCCGCTTGCGTCCCCTTCCCGCTTCCGGGGGGTCCGAGGAGAATAAGAATCATGGGCATAGTGTAACGCGAATAAAAAAATCCGGCAACCCAACGTGAGTTAGGTTGCCGGCTCGGATCTAGGCCGCCTCTCCGGGCTTTTCCCGGACTCTGCTGGTCGCGGCATTGATGCGCGCCAAATGGTTCGCGTCCATGAGCTGTGCCTGCGCTTCATCGGAGGACCACTTGGTGATCCGTTCTTTCTCCAGGTAGCCCCTCAAACTCAAATCCACCAAGAGCTCCTCCAGCCGCTCACGGAGCGCCTTCGTCTGGGGCGACCGTTGGGCATCCTTGCTCGCGATGGCCGCCATGATCGTCATCTGGACCCCGATTCCGAGCTCATTGAACGCCATGTCAAGCACGGTCGCGCGCACCTCCGCGCTGTCGATGATACTCAGCACACTTTCGTACTTGGCTATCTGCGCGAGCACCCGCGCCGGATCATGACCCCCCGGCAACCGGCATCCATTCATATCTTCCACTATCACCTGGTAAGGCGTGGGTTCCTTCACCAAACGCCAATGCTTGGCAGCCGGCCCAATGATCATGCCCTTTCTGAACCATCGCCCAATCCACACGCCGATGATCACGGGCGTGGCGGCGTGGGCTGTGCCGATTGGCAGCTCAAAATGCGTGTGCAACTTCCCTGCCTGATCTGGGAAGAGGTAGAAGCCGCGATGGTGAGCGCCCACGTTCCAGATGAAGAAGTAGACGCTGCGCATGAGAACGAATAGTGACCAGATGATCGCCATTATCACAACACCCGTGAAGAGCACTACGGTGAACACCATTCCACTGTCTTCCTGCATGTTCTGAACCAACCAACGCAGGAAACCAACAGCGCTCCAGAATCCCAGCAAGGAAAGAAGTGTTCTCCACACCTCCCGCGTGGTGTAGCACACCTTCTCCGGAACCCGGTCTATCGTCACGCAATTCAGACACTGCTTGTGCCCTACCTTTTCGTTCGTCGCTCCTTCAATCATCGCATCCTCCTTCATAGCGCGACAGGCCTAGAGCCACTCGAGCTCCTCCTGCCGGCTGAAGCGCCAAGGACGGCCATCCCCCGCAAGGGGCATTCCGTCCAGGGCTTGAAAAGAGCCACGCCCTCCTCACGGAGAGCGGTCACCGAGACCATCCCAGTAGATGATTCAATCTAGCACGATGGCGCTATCACGTCAAGTGCTGATAACAATTTGACAACAGGCCGTTAGGGACCACACATCCCTGGCCTTTTTTTTAAAAAAAATACACCACTCAATTTCAGTGGCGTCGATGTCAACCAAAGTTGCGCCCGCAGGGGTCACTGACGGGCCGAGCAAGCGCAGGCCCCGGGAATGCACCAGCCGAGGGCATTAACCGATTAGGGCGCAGGAATGCGGGATTTTCGTAGGCGAAGGCTGTTTGAGCCAGGCCGAGTCCGCCGAGGATTAGCGGACGTGTTACCGAGGCGGACTCGGCCGGTCCTCCGAAGGAGGAGGCGAGTTCCTGAGCCAAGAAAATTCCGCTTCCGAGCCCTCACTATAATCGATCGTACTCCCGCATCGTGAGCTGGGATTCAATTTGTTTCGCGGACTCAATCACCACGGACACCACAATCAAAATGCTCGTGCCGCCAATAACCAACGCCGTGGAACCCGTAAACTGTTGAAGCATAAGCGGCAGAACGGCGATAAGGCCCAAAAA
>JBBTXJ010000156.1:0-6346 GCA_038062335.1 Patescibacteria group bacterium
TCTGCTCCCAATGCGACGCGCAGTTTTTGAAATGGACTGGGCGATGTTTGGAATGCGGCGCGTGGGGAACGGTGAGTGAGCGGGCTGTGGCTACGCCAGCATCCGCCTCTGGCGGAAGCGGCCCGCCGTCAGCGCTGACGCAGGGAACACCCGCGGCGCCCACCTCATTCGCGGACGTCGCCGTACAACCCCTGAATCGAATTACTACGCGCATCACCGAATTTGACCGCGTGCTCGGCGGCGGGCTGGTGCCCGGTTCGCTGCTTTTGCTGGGCGGCGAACCGGGCATCGGAAAATCCACGATTGCGTTACAACTCGCGGCCGCACTGCCTTCGGTTCTGTATTGTTCCGGCGAAGAATCCGCCGCGCAGATTGCCTTGCGCGCGAAACGACTCCTTACCGCGCCGCCCCCCTCGCTTAACTTCATCGAATCAACACACTGCGAATCCGTAATCGCCACCATCGCCGCGCAAAAACCAACGCTCGCCATTATTGATTCCATTCAAACCATCTTTTCAGACCAAGCAACCGGCGAAGCGGGCGGCCTCGCGCAAATGCGCGTCTGCACCACGCAACTGCTCACGGCGGCCAAACAAACGGGCACGGCCATCCTCATCATCGGCCATGTGACAAAAGAAGGAACCGTGGCAGGACCAAAAACACTTGAACATTTGGTGGACACGGTGCTGTATTTGGAAGGAGATCGCTTCCATGAATATCGCCTGCTCCGCGCCGTAAAAAATCGTTTTGGCTCCACTGATGAAGTGGGCATCTTCGTCATGACCGAACACGGCCTTGAAGAAGTGGCGAACCCCTCTGCCGCGTTTATCAAAGAACGCGGTGACATGGTGGCGGGGTCCGTGCTCACCTGTCTGGTTGAGGGCACGCGGCCTCTGCTGGTGGAAATCCAGGCATTGCTCACTAAAACCGCTTTCGGCTATCCGCAACGCCGCGCGAGCGGGTTTGATTTGAATCGTCTGCAAATTCTCATCGCGATTTTGCAAAAACGCAGCGGCCTGAATCTCGCGCAATACGACATTCATCTCAATGTGGTGGGCGGCATTCAGGCAAAAGAACCGGCCGCGGATCTCGGAGTGTGTCTTGCCATCGCATCCGCGTACAAAGATAAAATTCTCTCGCGCGAACTCGTGGCGTTCGGCGAAGTGGGTCTCGGCGGCGAAGTGCGGCCCGTCTCGCACACCGAAAAACGCATCCGCGAATGCGCACAGCTCGGCATGAAACACATCATCGCGCCCGCATCGGCAACCACTCACGCCGTCGCCGGCATCACCATCGTGCCGGTGAAAAATTTGGAGGAGTTGATTTTGAGGACGTAGTGTCTGATTTGACTTATCCACACCCTTCCATTGCACGCCTATTCGCGCTAAAATATGCGAGTATGGAATCAAAAAATTTCTTGTTCATCTCGTGGGATGGTTTGATTGGTGATCTTGCGTGGCAAATCATCAAAGAAGGGCACGAAGCAAAATATTACATCAAGAGCAAGACTGATAAAGAGGTCGCGGACGGCTTTGTCCCCAAAGTTGACGAATGGGAATCAGAAGTTGACTGGGCCGATGTTATTATTTTTGACGACGTGCTTGGTCAAGGCACCGTAGCGCAAAAACTCCGCTCACAAGGAAAAAAAGTGGTCGGCGGAACGCCGTACACGGATCGCCTTGAAGACGACCGCTCATTCGGTCAGGAAGAATTCAAGCGCCACAACATTCCCATTATTCCCTATCAAGAATTCACCTCTTTCGATGAGGCAATCGCCTTTGTCCAAACAAATCCCGGCCGATATGTCATCAAACCAAGTGGTCGCGCACAAAATATCAAAGGCCTGCTCTTTGTGGGCGAAGAAGACGACGGCCGCGATGTCATTGAGGTATTGAAGGATTACCACGCCGCATGGGCTAAAAAAATTCCGGTGTTCCAGTTGCAAAAACGCATCACGGGCGTAGAAATTGCGGTCGGCGCGTTTTTCAATGGCCGTGAATTTATTTATCCCGTCAACATAAACTTCGAAAATAAAAAATTATTCCCCGGCGATCTTGGCCCCTCCACGGGCGAGATGGGGACCTTTATGTTTTGGAGTGAACCGAATCGTCTCTTTAACGCAACCCTCAAAAAATTTGAAACGACACTCGCGGAGGAAGGGTTTGTCGGATACATTGACGTGAACTGTATTGTAAATGGCAATGGTATTTATCCGCTTGAATGGACCGCGCGGTTTGGGTACCCCACCATCTACATCCAGCACGAAGGCATACTCTCGCCCATTGGTGAATTCATGCATGCGCTCGCCAATGGTGAGTCCTATAAACTGCGAACAAAGACAGGCTTTCAAGTAGGCGCGCGGCTTGTCATGCCTCCGTTCCCCTTCCATGACAAAGAAATATTTGAAGTAAAATCAAAAGATACGGTGATATATTTTAAAAACTCATTCAAAAATACGCTTGAAGGAGTACACATTGAAGATGTAAAACTGGTGAACGGCGAATGGATGATAACCGGTGAAACCGGAACGGTGATTGTGGTCTGCGGCAGTGGCGCTACGATGAAACAGGCACAAAACCAAATGTATAGCCGCATCAAAAATATCAACATTCCACACATGTACTACCGCACGGACATCGGCGACCGGTGGTACGAAGACAGCGATCGACTTCACAATTGGGGGTATTTGCGAGAGTCATAACCACACCAACACGTAAAACGTCAGAATAGAGCCAAAAATGGCTCTATTTTTATCCACAGGCAATTTGCTCTTGACAAAAAATCCAACTTCCTTTATACTCTAGTTTCGTCAAAACAGGCCACACGGTGTGGCTAAGAGAAACCGCGGGGCAAAATCCGAGAGGAAGGGGCGACAGAATATGATGAACGAGAAGGGGATGACGAGGATGGCGAAGTTCGTCGGGGAGGACACCCGGCTGGGAAGGGAGATCGCGGCGGACCCGAGCCACCGATATCGCACGTGGCTCGGGGTGGAAGTGGAGGTGGAACTCGACACGGCGAAGCTGGTGCCGAGGTCCGGCATAGACAGAAGGATGGACACATGGGTCAGAATCACCCTGCCGTGGGGTGAGACCGCAATGGTGCGCTCGGCGCACATCACCGGCCTCGGATTCGAGGCTATCCGGTTTATGATGCAGCTGGCGTTCAACAAGCACTCCCCGACGAAGTCGAGGATGCCCGCCGCTACGTCCACGAAGGAGGGGGGGCTCGCCCCGCCGGCGTAGCCGGATCCGTAGTACCCCCACCGAGTATGGTACAGCACGTATGCTGTCCGCTCGGTGGGGATTTTTTATTCCAAATGTACTTCTCGCCGCCACACGTCAAAATGCTTTTTGATGCCGGGCCATCGCGCAAGCGTGGCGTCTTCCGCAAACAACCACTGCGCGATATCGCGACTTTTTTTGATGAGCGCGCTGTCCGTGAGCCGCGCGAGTCGCAAATGCATCATGCCGGATTGCGCGGTACCAAACACCTCGCCGGGCCCACGCATTTCCAAATCTTTTTCCGCGAGCACAAATCCGTTGCGCTCTTTTTCAAAAAGATGCAGGCGTTCCGCGCTTTTTTCACTATCTATTTCACTAAACACCAAACAATACGACTGATGCTCCCCGCGCCCCACGCGGCCGCGGAATTGATGCAACTGCGCCAGCCCAAATCGCTCGGCGCCTTCAATCCACATAATCGTGGCGTTCGGCACATCCACACCCACTTCAATAACCGAGGTGGACACGAGAATATCCGTCTCCCCCGCCGAAAATTTTTGCATCACGGCATCTTTTTCTTTTCCCTTCATGCGTCCATGCAAATAGGCAACGCGCAAATCCGAAAAAATTTCTTTCGATAATTTTTCATACACTCCCATCACCGCCTTACGTTCATCGCCCGCGTTCTCGATCAACGGACAAATAACAAACGCCTGTCTCCCCTCTTCAACCTGCTTGCGCACAAACGCATACGCCTTTTCGCGATTCCGCGGCTCCACGAGGCGCGTGATAATCGGCTTTCGCCCGGGCGGCAATTCCGGAATGATGGAAAGGTCAAGGTCGCCAAACACCGTGAGCGCAAACGAACGCGGAATCGGCGTGGCGCTCATGGACAAAAAATGCGGCATGAGCGCGGCATCGCTTTTTTCTTTCAATGTTTTGCGCTGTTCAACGCCAAACCGATGCTGTTCGTCCACAATCACAAGGCCCAGCTTGTGTAATTCAACACCCTCTTCCAGTAAGGCGTGCGTACCAATCAAAATCTGCGCGTCAGGATTATTTTTCTGTGTGTGCGTCACGATGCCAACCGTCACCCCACACGACGCGAGCAGTTTCCCAAATGTCCGATAATGCTGCATCGCGAGCACCTCTGTTGGCGCCATTATGGCCACCTGAAATCCCGCGAGCACGGCATTATACGCCGCCATCGCGGCCACCACGGTTTTACCCGACCCCACATCGCCTTCAAGCAGGCGATTCATCGGTTCTGCTTTCTCAATGTCCCGCAAAATTTCCCACGCCGCTTTCTTTTGATGCGCGGTGAGCACAAACGGCAACGCGGCTACGAACGCCCGGATTTCATCGCCATGAAACGGCATTGCCGCCGCGCGCATTGCCCGCAGGGCACTCCGGTTTGAAACGCCGAGCATCTGCACGAGCAGTAATTCGTCAAACTTCAACCGTAACTCGGCATGATGCAGAGCGTCCGGCGAATCCGGAAAATGGAATTGTGTGATTGCCTCGCGAATGCCGCACACATCAGCGCGGTCGCGCACATCGTCCGGGAGCCATTCGGCAAGGTGATCCACAGCCGGCAATGCCTGTTTAATCAAAAACCGCAATTGTTTTTGCGTGATGCCTTCCGTGGACGGATACACGGGAACGATACGCGCGGTGTTCGTATCGCGTCCGGCGCGTTCCCACATTGGCGACACCATCTGGAGGCCGAACATATCCTCCTTCACTTTGCCGGAGAGCGATAACACATCGCCCTGTTTAATCTGCTGACCGAGATACGGCTGGTTAAACCACACGACGCGAACAGTGCCGGTTTCATCGCGCACGAGCGCTTCCGTGAGCATTTTGCCACGCTGACGACCGGTGCGCCGACTGGCGAACAGCTCAACCGTACCGCGCACCGTTATCTCATCACCATGCTGTAATTGCCGAATAGGCACGACCACACTCCAATCTTCGTGACGAAACGGAAAATGAAATATCAAATCACGGGCGGTGGTAATCCCGAGCCGCGCCAGCCGCCGCTCCAGCGTCGGCCCCGCCGTTTTGAATTTTCGCACCGATGTCGCAAGCTCCATGCCCTTTAGGGTAGCAACGCGCGAGAAATAAAAAAAGCCCCGCCGCCTGGATTGGTCATCCCGAGCGATTCCCGACTTGTCGGGACGAGTCGAGGGATCTAATCCTATCGGCCACAATCAACTCGCCAACCCTTCCAAAAACGCAATATCTTCCGGCGTTCCAAAATTATTTTTCTTGAATATCTCTATCACTTTTCCCTTAAACTGTTTTTCCTTCTGGGACTTCGCATCTAATCGCTCAAACAGTTCGGCGGTATGATCAAAAAACTCCACCTTATTCAAATCTTCTTCGTTTTTGACAAACCCATTCTCCACCATATTATTTCAGTATAATGGGTGCATAAGGCGATGTCAATGATGCTGCAATTTCAAGTTTTTCTTTGGCGGCATTCAATATTGAATTTGCGGAGCAAATACCAAATGTATTGTATGAGAAATTTAAGAAAAAATCAAAAAAGAAAGGGCTCCACTCACGATTTCTCGTGGGGAGCCCTTGATGGTGCGGCTACGACTGATGTTCGTTTAGGCGGAAGCGCGTTGCTCTGTCTTGAGAAGTGCCGCGAAGATTTTGGGCAACTTCGCGGCCAGGGTCGTCTCGTCGACAAACTTGTACTTCGTTTCCCGAAGCTTGTCTCCATCGGTGCCCGTGTTCCACGAGTCCTGCGATTCTCTCTCTTCGACGATCATGAACCTCGACTTCTCGACTTTCTTGAAGTCGCCGAAGGCGGCGCAGTCAGTGTAGAAGCTGGGGTAATGCGACACCGATTTTTCCGGATCGAAGTCGCCGTCACTGGCGAAAAGAACGAGGGTGTTAAAGGCTCCCCCACGCCTGCATTCGAAACACGCCAAGCTCATAACGGACCTCCTATTTTGAATGTACAATTACCGCGAATCCCACGCGGCACGGGTTACCGGACTATAATTCCAGTTGCCTACGAGCATAGCATATTACTCGACTTGCGTCAAGGGCATGTACGGTACACCATCAAGGGTGACACTTTTTAGCTCTTAATGGGTCACAAAGGT
>JBBTXJ010000157.1:0-1100 GCA_038062335.1 Patescibacteria group bacterium
AAAAGAATATAGGTTGGTTAATTTCGTGAAAACAAACGAGGTAACTGCTTTCAGACAGCGGCCGACGGTTGAAATCGGGCAGAATGTCAAAAAAGGCACCCCGCTTGCGGACAATGCATCAACGGTTAACGGAGAAATCGCGCTCGGACAAAGCGTGCTTGTTGCGTTTATGTCGTGGAGCGGCTCAAATTATGAAGATGCGATTATTTTATCCGAACGGCTTGTACGTGACCATGTCTTTACGTCTCTGTATGTTGATGAATTTCAAGTGAACGTGCGGGACACGAAGCTGGGTCCTGAAATTACCACCCACGACATCCCGAATGTTGGCGAGGCGAAACTTAAAAATTTAGATGAAGACGGCATTGTGATGGTCGGCGCGGAGGTGGGTCCAAACGATATTTTAGTCGGCAAAATCACTCCGAAGGGTGAGTCGGAACTGACCCCTGAAGAGCGGCTCTTGCGTTCCATCTTCGGAGAAAAAGCGCGCGATGTGAAAGATACTTCGCGGAGAATGGAGCACGGAAAGCGCGGAAGAGTCATCGGCGTTAAAGTTTTCTCGCGTGACAAAGGAGACGAATTGGATTCCGGCACAATAAAACGCATTCATGTGGAAGTCGCTCAATTGCGCACGGTGACCGTGGGAGACAAGCTTGCGGGACGACACGGAAACAAGGGAGTCATTTCAAAAATTCTTCAGATGGAAGAAATGCCATATTTGACTGATGGAACGCCGATTGATGTCATTTTGACTCCGCTCGGCGTGCCGTCTCGTATGAATCTGGGGCAGATTTTGGAAATGCATTTGGGCCTTGCCGCGCACACGCTCGACTATCAGGCAATCACGCCGCCGTTTTTGGGCGCGACGGAAGCGGAAATAAAAGAGGAACTTAAAAAGGCAGGATTTGACGAAAGCGGGAAGGTGACACTCTATGACGGACGCACGGGCGAGGTATTTGAGCAGAAAATTGCCATTGGATACATGTACATAATGAAACTGCACCACATGGTTGAAGACAAAATCCACATGCGTTCAATCGGCCCGTATTCGCTTATCCATCAGCAGCCGCTCGGAGGAAAAGCGCAGGGCGGTGGCCAGC
>JBBTXJ010000158.1:0-1472 GCA_038062335.1 Patescibacteria group bacterium
CTGTTTGTGGTGGCCGGTATTTTTTATACCGCGGGATTCTCCATTGAAGTAGGAGCGCTTCTCGCGGGCGTGACGCTGTCAATGTCCGCGTATCGGTTTGAAATCAGCGCGCGACTGCGCAGTATTCGCGACTTTTTTATCATTTTGTTTTTCGTGTTGCTTGGGTTATCCACAGATTTTTCGTACGTCGTCGCCGTCCTGCCGAGTGCACTGCTGTTATCCGCACTCGTGTTGATTGGCAAGCCGCTCATCGTGATGCTCGTGATGGGACGACTCGGCTACACGCGCCGGACGTATTTCTTTACCGGCATTTCGTTGGCTCAAGTGAGCGAATTTTCGTTTATCCTCGTGGCGCTCGGCGTGAGCGCGGGCACGGTGCCGGAGGAACTCCTCACCACGGTGACGCTCGTGGGGATCATTACCATTACGCTCTCCACGTATCTTATGCATTACGGGACGCAACTCTTTCGCGCGCTGGAACGCGTGGCGGGCATTTTTGAACGCCGCGATGTCGCACGTGAAACCGAAGAACAGCGCCACGAACCGCGGTTTCTGTTGTTTGGGCACAATCGCATTGGATACGCCCTTGTGGAATATCTGCACAAGGCGCGCGCGCCCTTCATGGTGATTGACTATGACCCCGCGGTGGTGGAGCGTCTGGAGACACAGAATGTGCCGGTTCGCTATGGCGATGCGAGCGATGCGGAATTGTTGCATTCGTTGCCGTGGCAAAAAATAGAGTGTATACTATCTACGATACCGACTGAAGAGGTGAGTATGCTCATCATTCAGGCGGGTCGACGGTATCGTCGGCATGCGCGAGTGTTTGTCACCTCGCACGATATTGATGAAGCCCTCCGGTTATACCGGGCGGGCGCGTCATTTGTCATCATGCCGCACTTTTTGGGAGGGAATTTTTTGGCAGATGCGTTAGCGCACATAAAGCGCGAAACGCGGTATGTGGAACGAATGCGGCGACAGGCGCTGGCTGAACTGCGTGCCCGGAAGGCGCTTGGCCAAAGCCATCCGCATGACACTACATGATTTTATTAATTCTTTAATTCTTAATTCACATCTCTATGGAACCGATTCGCATTGATATACCGATGGAGGAGCGCGCAGGCAGGTGGAAGCCGTTTACCCGTTTCTTCTGGCTGTTCGTCCTCGTGTGGCCCCTGTACATCTGGATGATTTGGAACGCGTTTCTGCAACTGGTGCAGTGGTGGCATATTCTGTTTGTCGGACGAGTTTGGAAATGGGCATGGGGACAGCAGGCGAAGTTTTTCACGTACATGACGCGCATGAACGCGTGGATGTCGCTTTTGACCGACCGACGGCCGTATATCTTTAAGGATGGCGATAGTGGCCCGACCGTGAAGAAATAATCGGAAGAACGAACAAAAAGAGCGCCTGCGGGCGCTCTTTTGTGATATACTAGACGCATGAATATCATCGCCGCGTGGAAGCGTCAC
>JBBTXJ010000158.1:1572-2780 GCA_038062335.1 Patescibacteria group bacterium
GGCGAGATCATCATGAGCGGCATTTTTTTCTTTAGCATCTACAGCGCGCTTTTGGCGTACATGATCGGGCAGGGAGAAGTGCTTGCCGCGTTGTTTGGCGGCGCGCCGTTTTGGTGGAGCATTATATTTTTTGCCGTCGGCGCGCTCGTGCTCTATCGAGGATTGCGTACCGTTAAAGTGATTGAACTGGTGATGACCCTTGTTGTTGCGTTCGTCGTGATTCTGCTTGCGGCATGGGCGGCTCCGGATATCGCGCTGTCTCATTTGGTGACATCGGGCGACTGGACGCAGATGTTTTTACCTTATGGGGTTATCTTGTTCGCGTATTACGGAGCTAGCGCTGTGGTTGTTGCGCATACGATTGTCGGTAAGAATCAAACGATGTACAAACGCGTGCTCGTGATTGCGAGTGTGATACCGATTATTTTGTACACCTTATTTACCGTGGTGGTGGTTGGGGTGACCGGGAGCGCGACGACAGAAGTGGCAACGGTGGGGCTTGGGCAGGTGCTCGGTCCGGCGGTGCTCATTTTTGGAAATGTGTTTGCGTTCGCGGCGATGGCGACGAGTTTTCTGGCGCTCGGCACGGCGCTCCGCGAGACGTACGAATGGGATTTTAAATGGAATCCCATGGCGGCCTGGGCCGCGACTATTGCGGTGCCGCTCGTGGTGTTTCTGCTGGGCGTGCGGAGTTTTATTCAGGTTATCGGATTTACCGGTTCGCTGTTTTTGAGCGTAGAGACCGTTCTTTTCGTATTGATGTATTGGCGCGCGCGGCGTCTGGGCGATGTGCCTGCGCAGAGACTTCACTTGCGCGCGGCGCCGCTTGTTTCGGCCGTGCTGTTGATTGTTTTTGCGATTGCAAGCATTTACAGCATGTGGGAATTTTTTGCGCGGTAATATATGGCGACACCAAAGATTGTCATTATTGGCGGCGGATTTGGCGGCGTTGAAACGTTCAACCGGCTTCATCCCCTTATGCATAAGCGTCACGGCATTGACGTAACATTGATTGACCAGAAAAATTATTTTTTGTTCACGCCGATGTTGCATGAGTTGGCGACCGGTTCTATTGGCCGGAATCATGTTACCCAGCCGCTCCGCGAGATGATTGATTGTTGTCATGAGCGGTTTGTGCGGGCAAAGGCGGAGCGGATCGATAGAAAACGGCGACTCGTGGTGACGGATGCAGGGAATTATCCGTACGA
>JBBTXJ010000159.1:0-4654 GCA_038062335.1 Patescibacteria group bacterium
ACAACGCTCCCCAGGGCGGCTGATGGATGTTTACGATGGGCAGGCCGTGTTTTTGGGAATGTTTTTTGGCGTTTTCCAAGCCCAACTTAAAAACCGCCGGCATCAGCACCAATTCCAAACCGTCGGCTTTTATTTCTTTGGCCAACAAAAAAACCTCTTCCAGAGGAAACGGTTCCAGCGAATAACTGGACAGCAATAATTTCATAACTTGAGCCGGAGGCGAGAATTGAACTCGCGACTTGCTGTTTACGAAACAGCTACTCTACCACTGAGTTACTCCGGCGTAGTCGTAACCAACAAACGACCTTCTTCTACTCTTTTGCTCAAAACTCTATTCTTCCTGCCATTACCCCTATTTGACCTGGCATATGTAGAGGTTAATGAGTCGCAGTTCGGACAAATTAAACGAAGATTTCTCTCAACATTATTGCGCCAGTTACCATCTATATGATCGGCAACTAATGGAACTTTTCCGGTCTTAACATTGATTTTCGACCATCCGCATAAACAACATTTATCTCCAAATTTTCTTCGTAAATATCGTTTAATATATCCTGAAACTACCCCTATTTTTTGTAATCCATTTTCTTCTCCGGCCATCCATTTTCTGATACGAGACTGGTACTGATACTCCATTTGGCACACATTACTACAGTATGTATATCCCGCGTATGCTGTTTCTTTGTAGCAAACAGGACATTTCTCTCTCAGTTTTTTAGGCATTGGCATGTACAAAGTATACAGGATTTGCAGACCTATGTCAAACTTTGCAGTGGTCGCATGTTGGTAATGCTCAACAAACCGAACATGGAGCGGGTGAGGAGAATCGAACTCCCCTCTCAGCCTTGGGAAGGCCGCATACTACCACTGTACTACACCCGCTTACAACTGACGCGAAGCGTCATCCTGAACTTGTTTCAGGATCTCCAGATTAATCGTTCGGAGATGCTGAAATGAATTCAGCATGACAGTTATTCACCCACAAAATACCACCACCATTTTTTCCACGATGGCGTGGCCGGCCGTTCCTCCACGCCAATTCGCGGGCCGCTCGAGGTGGTGGAACCGTTCACGATAATAACACGTTCGCCCGGTTTCTTCAAGCCCAGTTGCGTCCGCGCCACATCCTCCACATACGCCTCGCTTTTTACGTAGCCAAGCAAGTTCAAAGATTCAAGTTTCTTTCGCTCAAGCTCATCCACTTTCGCCTGTAATCCCCTAATCTGCTGACGGATTTCATAATCCCGATAATACGCGCGCCCGAATGAAACGGCAATAATCGCCGCAACCACAAACGCGCCGAGTAAAAAAAATCGTGAAGTGAAAATGCGTACCACCAAATGAGGGCGCCCATCATGTCCCATGCGGATAGTATAACAAAAAAGACCGCCCTTGACACATCAAGAAAGATGTGGTAGATTCTTTTTAGTCAGACGAAGGGGGAAAAAGAGATGGCCGTACAGGTGAATGTGGTAGAAACACTCGGGAATCCCCCGAGGAAGGTCAAACCGATCGTCGAGCTTTTGGAGGAATTGCTCGGCCGTGCAGACATCACGGATGGCGTGTTCCCCGTACGGTTGATTTCCCGAACAAAGGGAACGCCTAACCGGCAGGGGCTTGCGCACATCAATGTGCGTCACCACGAGGCATCCGGCGTGCATCTTCGGGTTCAGCCCGGAGACAACAAGACGTCGTTTGATCTCGTGATGGCTCCGCACAACGGAACAACGCCCGCGGAGCTGCGCGAAGCGCTGGCGCACGCGGTGCGTGCCGCCAAGATGAGTGGTGGCCAGCGGAAGCCCGTCGCAACGATGGAAGAGGCGTTCCAGAAGATGGTCGCTCTTTGCCGCTTGTTTGATGGTGGGCCGTTCACGCTCGCTCAATTGCATTACGAAACCGCGCGGGAAATCGGCTACGCCGACAGAAGGTCGCTGTGCGCGTGCGTGCAGAGGTTCGCCGTAGGAGGCGTCCACCTGCAACGCGTACGCGAAATCTACTCGTTTTCGGACGATGTGATGATGGAAGCGTTTCCGGATCGCGCGGCAGAGGAACCGTCCGTGTCTGCGCCGGATGAGCGTCCGGCAGAGCCGGCAGAAGAGGCCGCCGCAGACGTCGCGGAGCCGGCGCATGAAGAAACGCCGCCTGATCCGGAGGAGGTTCGGACAGTTGCCGCATTTCTGACTGGCGGCATGACACCGCTACTCCAAACCGCGCTGGGACTGCTCGCGGAGGGATCCGCCACACAGACCGTGCGCGTGTCGGATAAAAATGGCGGACACACGGAAGAGCGATTGAGCGGCGCGCAACTCGGCCTCCAAGATGAGGAATACGATCTGGTCTTCCCAATTCTGGAGATCGCAAAGATTCTCCACCGAATGGAAGAACCGGGTCACGATGGGAAGCCGGTGTTCTCCGTCAACTTGCCGCTCGTGCGCGGCGTGCTGGCGTTGCTTCCTCCAAAGGAAGCGCCTGTCACCACTCCAAAGCGGGAAACCACGGAGGAGCTTGAGTTGCAGATAGGCGCACTCGTGACGCGGAGGGGGGCGCTTGTTAACTTCCTGACAAAGGAAGAACGGCGTCTTCCCTCACTACGAGCAACCGCGGTAAATGTTTCCATGAACGTGGAAAAAGCCCGCATGGCGCTTGCCGCGGCACAACAAGCGCTCGTAACGGCGACCAACGCCATGCACGAGTCAGTAACGACAATGAACGGCGCGCGTTTGCAGGATGAGCTCCTCGCTCACGAGGAGCAACGCCTGCGGAGGGAGCACGAAGCGCTTAGCGCGGCCGCGCTTACGGAAGCGGTGACGTATTTGAAGAACGCTTTCACGCCGATACAGCTTGAGGCGCTGAAAGCAAGGCTCGGTTGACATTCGCGGAGCGGAGGGTTGCGCATTGCGCGATCCTCCGCTCTTTTTTATTTTTTTGCAAGAAGCGCGAGCGCCGCACGCGCCACTTCCCTATCATCCCACGGCATTTTGTGGCCTCTGGCTACGCAGATGGCCTGCTCACAGCCCTTGCCGGTGATGAGCACGAGGTCGTTTGGTTGCGCCGCGGCAATGGCCTGCTCAATGGCCTGCTGTCGGTCAATAATGCGAAAAAGATTTTCGTGGTCGCGTTTCCCGGCCGTCACCGCCCCGTCCGCCACTTCGTTGATAATCTCCATAGGGTCGTCATCATACGGGTCTTCGTTCGTCACAAAAACCATATCCGCGTTCTCGCCCGCGAGCCGTCCGAGCACCGGCCGACGCGCACGGTCACGGCCGCCGCCGCAGGAACCGAGCACGTGCAACACACGCTTATGTGGAATCTCGCGCACGGTTTCGTACAGTCGCTCCATAGACGCAATTTCCGGCGCGTAATCCACGAGCACGGTAAACGGCTGGCCTTCATCAATGCGCTCCATGCGGCCCGGCACGCCCGTGATTTTTTTGAGTCCTGCGGCGCATTGTTCCAAGGACACGCCGAGCGCGTTTACGGTTGCGATTGCGGCGAGCGCGTTATACATGTTGTGCCGGCCCGGCATCTGGAGTGAAAACGACGTGCCGAACACGCTAAACGTAACGCCGCGCGCGCCGGTTTTTATCTCCTCCGCGATAATCTCGCCCATGCCGGCTTCTCCTACGGTATTCGCGAGGTTTGTTGAAAAAATAACTTTTTGGTCAGCGCGGAAAGAGAGAAAGTATTCCGCGTGTTCGTCATCGGCGTTGACGACGATGGTTTTTTGTATCGGATTAGATCCTTCGACTCCGTCCTGCTTCGCAGGACTTCGCTCAGGATGACGAAAAAACGCCTTTCGTTTTTTCATGGTCAGCCACGCGAACAATTCCCCTTTCGCTTTTTTATAATTTTCAAACCCGCCATGCGTCTCCAGATGTTCCGGCGTCAGATTGGTAAAAACCGCCACGTCATAATTGATGCCGCGATGGCGATACTGCTTCACCCCTTCCGATGATGTTTCAATCACGGCGTACTGACATCCCGCGCGCACCATATCGCGGAGCATCCGCTGTAATTGAAACCGTCCCAGCATCGTCATTTTTTTATCATTGAGCCATTCCCGATCCGCGATCTTAAAAACCGCCGTAGAGGTCATGCCGGTCTTGAACCCCGCATGTTCTAACATCTTGGCAATAAAGTACCCCGTGGTTGATTTACCATTCGTGCCCGTCACACCAATCACCACCATCTTTTCACTGGGAAACCCATACCAAAAAGCGCCGAGTGTTGCGAACGCGCGGTGGTACCAGTCCAAAAGAAAGGTGGGTAGAATCTTCCGAAGAAGCGCTTTAACCATGTGGGTCGGGTGGGGATCGAACCCACGACCTTCTCCTTAAAAGGGAGCTGCTCTACCGGCTGAGCTACCGACCCAAAAAGATAGAGATACTATAGCGCAAAATACGACTCCCGTCAATGGGTGATAACGAAAATCGTACCACGCAACAAAAAAAGCCCTCTACAGCATTGCCGTAGAGGGCCTGGGAGGACGAATACCTACTCGCGGCAGGTCCTGGTCATGACGCCAGTGCTCATGAACCAGCAGTAGCCGCAGCCGGGCTCGGGCGGATTCCAACAGTTACCGCTCGAGTCGTTGGGATGCCACTCGTCGTCACAGTGCGCGGGCGACACGATGGTGATGTCGCCACCATACGAT
>JBBTXJ010000160.1:0-3715 GCA_038062335.1 Patescibacteria group bacterium
GAAGCAATCAATATTATCAAAGCGGCGAAATTGCCGTTTGTGGTGGCGATTAACAAAATTGATAAAGAAGATGCGAATCCGGACAAAGTGAAAACAGAACTTTCACAGCATGGGGTTCAGCCGGAAGAGTGGGGCGGCGCGGTGCCGATGGTGCCGATTTCCGCGCGCGAAAAAATGAATATTGATAAGTTGCTTGACGTGCTTCTGCTCGTGGCGGATTTGAACGCGGAGACGATTCGCGCGCCGTTTGATCGGCCCGCGATCGGCACCATTATTGAGTCGCGTGTTGATAAGGGCGCGGGACCGGTGGCAACCGTGCTCGTGCAGGCCGGGACATTGCAGATGGGTGATTCGCTGGTAGTCAATAATGAAATATACGGCAAAGTGCGCGCCATGAAAGATTATCGCGGAAGCCATGTGAATGAAGCCACGCCGTCTATGCCGGTGAGAATTATGGGATTTAAAGTGGCACCCGGTGTGGGAGATATTTT
Source organism: Patescibacteria group bacterium (assembly GCA_038062335.1). Classification (GTDB taxonomy): domain Bacteria; phylum Patescibacteriota; class Patescibacteriia; order Magasanikbacterales; family JBBTXJ01; genus JBBTXJ01. The sequence continues at coordinate 492 of JBBTXJ010000160.1, forward strand.
AGACGTTGAACAGGCGGCAACCGCCGTGGCGATTGACGTGAAACGAAAACGAACCGCGCAAAAAGGCGCGGAGCGCGCGAGCGTTGCCGCGACCACCGCAACCGAAACGGAAGAAGAGAAAAAACAGCTGACGGTGTTTGTGAAGGCCGATGTGCTCGGGTCGCTTGAGGCCATTTTGGGAGAATTAGAAAAATTGCAGTATGCGGAAGCCGGTGTGCGGGTTGTGGGGAAGGGGCTTGGCAACATCACTGATGATGACGTGCGGCGCGCTAAAGCAGCCGGAGCGGTAGTGCTGGGATTTAAAGTTAATCCAACGCCGCTTGCGGAAGCATTGATTCGCGATGAAGATGTAACGTTCAATCGGTATGAGGTCATTTATGATTTGCTCATATTTGTGCGTGGGGAACTTGAGCGCGTGCTCGGCGTGGAGAAAATTGCGACGAATGTGGCGCGCGGTTTCGTTTTGAAAGTATTTCGTACCGAGAAAAAAACACAGACACTTGGTGTTCGCGTGGAAGATGGTACAATAGTACCCGGTCTCTTGGTGCGTGTGGTACGCAAGGGCGAGACCATCGGCGAGGGAAAACTTGTGAGTTTGCAGGTGGGACGCTCAAACGCTAAAAGCGTGCCGAGCGGCTCGGAGTGCGGTATTGGCATTCATGGGCATGGGGAAGCCGCGGAAAGAGATTGGATTGAGTTTTATACGGTGACGGAGAAAAAGAAGACGTTAGAATAATTTGTCATGACGGACCCTGATCCGGCATCCAGAAGAATTACCTATGCTTGAACTTACTACCGATAATTTCGAAAAAGAAGTTCTGCAAAGCGATGTGCCCGTACTCGTAGATTTTTGGGCATCGTGGTGCGGGCCGTGCCAGCAAATGGGGCCGGTAATTGAAGAACTCGCTGAAGAGTACAAAGACAAGGGTGTGAAGATTGGAAAGTTGAATGTGGACGATAACGGCGACATCGCGGCAAACTACGGCATTATGAGCATTCCCGCTTTCCTTCTTTTTAAGGGTGGAAAAGAGGTGGATAAGATGGTGGGGAGCGTAGGCAAAGCGAAATTGGAAGAGCTCTTGTCAAGGCACGCGAAGTAGATTAAGGTTGAGGCATATGCGTATTGCTTATCTTCTGGGAGGAGTTTCGTTTTTTGTTGTCGCATTGGGAGTTGGGTCGATTATCGCACTGCCGCGGGCGTTCGCGGACCAGCCGTATCTTGCGCAGTGTGGCAGTGATTTTGTGTATTATCTGCGCGATCCGGCGTTTGGCGCCGATGGCGCCCTTGTGGCCGCCACGCGGCATCTTATTCCGCGCGATGATATTCGCGCGTCGTGGCAGATGGGTGCGGCGCCGGTCAATTATGTCGAACATTCAAAAATGATCACCCTGCCGATTCGCGGCACGCTGACCTACGCGCCGGGTACGTTGCTCAAAGTGCCGGATGATTCGGGTGTGTATGTGGTGACGCGCAATCGCGTCCTGCGTCCGATTATCAGCGAATCTGCGGCGGCAAAACATTTTGGCCGCGATTGGGCGAGTAAAATAAAAATGATTCCGGCGTCGTGGTTGCCGCAGTATCAGTTCGGTGGTTTGATATTTAATGAGACGTGGTTTTCGGATAAGGAGTTTGAGATTAGTTCCGCCACGTTATATGAGGCGACCGGTCCCGCGTGGGATTCGGCAGAGCGTTCCGCCGCGTTGCGCGATCAGGAGCGTCTCGCCATGATTCAAGGCACGATTATTCCGTTTGTGTACGACGTGATTCGCGGGAAGGGTTTGGTTGCGCCGCAGGTGTACGGCAAATGGTTGCTCGGTACGCGCGGCGCGGATTGGGTGTATGCAACTGACACCGTGAATAATAATTTTCGCAAAGCGCTCACGAGCGATTGCGCCGCATTACAGAACGGGAAATGTATCCCTCCCGCGCCCGACGCGCAGATCAACACGCACGTTTGCGGCACGCAGGCGCCGTATGGGTACGAATTGAAGGGGACGGGTGCGTTTGAGGTGTCGTTCTGCGTTGAGTCAAACAGCGCCATGTGGACGCCGCGCAACGACGATTTTGACGCCTATGATGTGCCGCAAAAACTGCGGCCGGGGTGGTACAAATATTCCATGAACGGTCTTGAGCGGATTTCGCCGTAGTGATATACTGGTGGGTGCCTATGTCCGCATTTGAGAATGCCATGCAACAGCTTGATCGCGCTGTCGAAATAGCCGGGATAGACCCGGCAATTGTTGATGCCTTGCGCGCCCCGGAACATATTCGCGAATTTGATATTCCGGTTACGATGGACGATGGGGTACAAAAAGTGTTCAAAGGATATCGCGTGCAGTACAACTCATGGCGCGGGCCGTACAAGGGTGGAATTCGGTATCATCAGAATGTGGATGTGGATGAAGTGAAAGCGCTTGGATTTTGGATGACGATAAAAACCGCCGTGGCGAATATTCCGATGGGTGGCGGCAAAGGCGGGGTGACAGTGAATCCTAAAGAATTATCGGAAGGGGAATTGGAACGTTTGACGCGCGGCTATGTGCGAGCCGGTGTGGATTTTTTTGGGCCAGAGCGTGACGTGCCGGCGCCTGATGTGAATACCACGCCGCAGATGATGGCATGGTTTGCGGATGAATATTGCGCGCTCCGGCCGGGTGCGACGTGTCGCGCGGTGGTGACGGGGAAGCCAGTTGAGGCGGGTGGAAGTGAAGGCCGCGGTACCGCAACCGCGCAGGGCGGATTTTATGTGTTGCTCGCCGCGCTTGAAAAATTGGGTATGCCGGTAACTGGTACGCGCGTTGCGATTCAGGGTTTTGGGAATGCCGGCGCGATTATGGCAGAGCTCTGTCATGCGGCGGGCATGAAGATTGTCGCGGTCTCGGATTCGCAGGGAGGAATTAAGGATGGCGGCCTCGACCCACGCGCAGTTCTCGATTTTAAAAAACAACACGGTACCGTCGTCGGTTTCCCCGGCACACAAACTATTTCAAACGAACAACTTTTAGAGACCGAATGTGATGTGTTAGTTCCGGCCGCGCTCGAAAATGTTATCACCAAAGACAACGCGGCAAACATCCATGCAAAAATTATTTTAGAACTCGCCAATGGTCCCACCACGCCGGAAGCCGATGAAATGTTAAAAGAACGCGGCGTGACCGTGGTGCCGGATGTTCTTGCAAACGCGGGCGGCGTCACCGTGTCGTATTTTGAATGGGATCAGAAT
>JBBTXJ010000161.1:0-3932 GCA_038062335.1 Patescibacteria group bacterium
ATTTTGATAAATTCGTTGATACGTCATCCAATCGCGTTCGGAGATTAAATCTTTTTCGTACAAATTACGCGCGAACACCTCCGCGTTTTCATACACACTGCGATCCTGCACCACGGTGTTTGGCGCGTTCAAAAGATCAATGTGCTGTTGCAACCGGTGCGTCAAAAAAAATACCTGCGAGTGGAACCCCCATCGTCGCATGTCGCGATAAAAATCCGCGAGATACGGATTTTCCGTGGTGGGCTCAAGATAAATTTCCCAGCCAAGTTTGCTCCCGAGCCGTTCGGTGAGCGTGGATTTTCCCACGCCGATATTCCCCGCAATGGCGATGAAGTAGGACATAATCTGCTCTCATCCTAGCAAAGGGAAAAACAGGTGGCAAATGACCCTTTTCTTTTCGTCACATTAGAGTATACTGAAAAGAATTATGACTGCTACATTATCCGTACGAAATCTTATTACATTGGGGATGGCGCCCTTTTTTGTGTATCTCCTTAATTACGTCTTACTCAATTTTACACAGGCAATGTACTGGCCTATTCCGGTTGATACCCCCATGCACGCGCTCGGTGGTTTGGCTATCGCCTACAGCGCCGCGCATGCTACCCGGCTTTTGGAAAAAAATAATAAGCTGGTGATAAAAAGCATGCTGGTCAAAATTTTTATTATTCTGGCAACGGTTGTTTTTGCGGCGGTGGTGTGGGAGTTTTACGAATTTCTTCACGATTATTTTTTTGGGACGTCTTATCAAACAACCAACGCCGACACCATGAAGGATTTGTTCATGGGTTTGCTCGGCGGCCTTGTGTTTTGTGTTGCGGCCGTGCGACGGAAGTAACAAAACAGAACGCGAATGGAAAATAAAAAAGGGGGGTGATTGACAGATTATGGCAATCTATGTACTATGTGTGCGTTGGCTGAACGTTGAAAAACAGAACAGGAGAAAACGATGCCGCGGAAGATCGAAACGCTCATTTTGCTTGCGCTTCCTGCCTCTGGCAAGTCGGAGGTGCGGAAGTTCTTCGCCAGCATGGACCCCGAGGCGCGCCTGAACGACTTCGGCATCGGGCCGACGTTGGATCTCGACGACTACCCGTACGTGCACCTCATGCGTCGGGTTGACGAGGTCCTTATGGACCAGATGGAGTATCCGATGTTCTACATGGGGAAGGATCGGCCGTTCCAAGATCCCATCACATGGAACGTGCTGATCGAACTCCTGAACGAGGACTACCGTCATCTCCGTTCGGATTCTGCGTACCGTCTGCCAGAGTTGGTAGATAAGCGCGTCTTGTGGCTCTTCTTCCGTATGACCGCAGCGCGAAAGCTGCTTGGCATGCATGCCGATCATCTCAATCGTCGCCTCGTCTCGGAGCTCGAAAGAGGGCTGGGCGATGAATTCCAGAAGCACTTCGACGCCCTCAACGCGGTCATCACGGCCGACAAGGAGGGCGCGACGGTCGTCATCGAGTTCGCTCGCGGCGGTCCGCACGGCTCGCCCTTTCCCATCATCCCGCCCCGCGGCTACGCCAGTGCTTTGCAGACGCTCGCCCCCGAAATCCTCGAGCGCGCGTGCATCCTCTACGTCATGGTGACACCGGAGCAGGCGCGGAAGAAGAACATCGAGCGCGGTCGGCCGAGCGAGCAGGGTTCCATCCTGTTCCACAGCGTGCCCGCCGAGGTCATGCTGGCGGACTACGGGTGCGATGACATCGAGTGGATGCTCGGGAAGTCGCTCAAGTCAAATACCATCCGCGTCGAGCGTGTGGTGCAGGAAGGGGATCGGTACATGACGAAGGTGTACCGTGTGCCCGTCGCGGTCTTCGATAACCGCAACGACCTCACCTCCTTCGTGCGCGAGCCGCAAGAGAACTGGCCCATCGAGAGCGTCCGCGCTCTGCACGACGACCTCGCCTCGGCCATGGCTCCGCTCATCGCCACTCCGTAGGTTCAGTCCGTTCGTACATCCATACCACCCGCCCGACTTTCTCGCGCGGGTGGTTTTTTAATATCTGAATTTGTCGGGCTGGAGGGACTCGAACCCTCGGCCTCACGATCCCGAACCGTGCGCTCTACCAACTGAGCTACAACCCGATTTTCTGGATTCCGGATGGGTCCCTGACGGGCCGAGCAAGCGCAGGCCCAGGGGCGTCCGGAATGACAGTAGTATACAACCTTTTTTGGATTGTTCAAGTGTAGTAGAATAAGAGGCATGGCGAGTGTGGAGCGGGTGGATAATGAAGTGCGCCGATTGCGCGGCATGGGACTCCTCGGGGTCCTGTTCGCCGTCATTGTGGTGTTCCGTCTTTTCACGTTGCAAATTTGGCAGCATGATCTGTACACCGCGCTTGCGGCCGGAACGCACCAAGCGTTCCAAGAATTGTTCCCGGCGCGCGGCGGTATTTTTATTAAAGACGGCACCACCGGCAAAACCGTGCCCGTGGCAATTCATCGTGATGTCTTTACGGTGTTTGCCAACACCACTGAAATTCCGGATCCGGAAAAAACCGCGCGCGCTATTGATGACGCCATCTTTATCGGCGATGCCAAACGATGGGAAATCTATCAAACCATGAAAAATCAGCCGAATGATCCGTACGTGCCGCTTATTCAGCGCATCACCGAAGATGAAAAAAACAAACTCGAAGAAAAAAATGTTACGGGCATCAATTTTGTCCGGCGGCCGTATCGCTATTATCCCGAAGGGTCGGTGGGCGCGCATGTGATCGGATTTTTTGGTTTGCAGGAAGATGGCACGCCGGTGGGGCGTTACGGTATTGAGGGTTTTTATGATAAAGAGCTTGCGGGGCTCCAAGGCACGGTGCGCGGTGAACGCGATGCCCTCGGCGCGTGGATTCCGTTCGGACGGCGGGACTACGCACCCGCCAAAGATGGCGTGGACATCACGCTCACCATTGATCGCGCTATCCAGTATGAGGTGTGCACGGACATTGAGCGCCGCGCGAAAGAATTTTCAGCGACGGGTGCCGCCGCGATCGTGATGGATCCAAAAACCGGCGCGATTATGGCGCTGTGTTCCTATCCCGTGTTTGACCCGAACGAATATCAGAAAATAGAAACGATTCAGCAGTTTAACAACAACGCGATATTTCATGCATACGAACCGGGTTCCATTATGAAGCCGCTTATCATGGCCGCGGCACTTGATCAGGAGGTGGTAACGCCGGATACGGAATTTGAAGATCCCGGCGTGCGCGAGATTGAAGGGTTTAAAATAAAAAACGCGGGTGAGAAAAAGTACGGTAAGCGCACCATGCGCGAAGTGCTTGTCAATTCCATCAACACGGGCATGGTGTTTGTGGCCGAGCGGCTGGGCCGCACTGCGGTGCGGGAATATATTGAATCGTTTGGATTCGGCACAAAGACGGGTATTCAATTAGATACGGAAGTGGCGGGGACGATTGCGGGTCTCAAAAAAGACGGGGCTATCTATGCCGCGACCGCATCGTTTGGACAGGGGATCACTGCGACCGCGCTCCAGATGGTGCAGGCGTACAGCGCGCTCGCGAATGGCGGTAAGATGGTGAAGCCCTATCTGGTAGAAAAAATTCAGGATGGCGATGACACGCGCTATGAAGCGGAGCCGGCTCAATACACCGAAGTGCTGTCACCACGCGCCGCCGCGCTTACGGCAGACATGATGGTATCAGTGATGGAGGAGGGGCATGCGAAAACGGCGCGCGTAGTAGGGTATCGCCTTGCGGGGAAGACGGGAACCGCGGAAATCGCCGAAGGCGCGGGGTATGGCGAGGATACGATTCATTCGTTTGTCGGTTTTGGTCCGATTGAGGACCCGCAGTTTGTGATGATTACGGTGTTTGAACGGCCAAAAATTGCGGGTTACGCGGAATCCACAGCCGCGCCAGTATTTGGCGAATTGGCCAAGTTTATTCTACAATATAAGGGAGTGG
>JBBTXJ010000162.1:0-4152 GCA_038062335.1 Patescibacteria group bacterium
TTGGCGGTGGCGGGTCTAGTTTCGGCGGATTTGGCGGTGGTTCATCCGGTGGCGGAGGTTCTAGCAGTAGATGGTAAATAAAAGCCGCGGCACTCTGCCGCGGCTTTTATTTACTCTCGTATATACGCAGAGAGTATGCCGGCCGCAACGCTAACATTCAGCGACTCTTTTTGTCCCATCATGGGGATATGAATCGTGACATCAGCGCGCTTTAAAAGACTTGGCGGTACACCATCAACTTCATTGCCGAGTATCAACGCAACAGGAAGCCGTGGCCGCCAGGTCCTGTAATCAATAGAATTTTTTGTGAGTTCCGCCGCGATAATGCGCACTCCCTCTTTTTTTAATTTTTTAACCACGCGCCACGCATCTTTGTGGTATTCCCATGGTACGGTTTTTTCCGCGCCGAGCGATACTTTATTCAAACGCGGATGGGGCGGTACTGGCGTATAGCCGCATAAAAAAATTTTCGTCACTAAAAATGCATCCGCAGTTCTGAAAATAGAACCAACATTGTGTGCACTGCGGATGCTGGGGAGGATGAGATAGAACACGCTTTTATTTTTTTAATGGTGGTGACGCGGAGGTCAACTTTAATCATTTGCTGAAAGTACAAATTGGCGGAGAGGGTGGGATTCGAACCCACGAAGGTGTTAACCTTAGCGGTTTTCAAGACCGCCGCACTAGGCCTCTATGCGACCTCTCCCTGTGTGTAGCCAACTTTTTTTTAGAAAATGTTCTTCATAATACTCGCAGTATCTCATAATGAGGAGGAAAAATCAAGATCGGCCTCGATTGCTTCGCAGGGCTCGCAATGACAAATTGGACATTGACAAAGCGCGCTTGTGGTGGTAAGGTCACAGTAACTTTCTTTGACAACCAATTTCACAGAGGAGAGACCAACATGGAGCTCGTTTCCATTCGTCGTCCGCCGTTCATCGTGCGGAACACGTGGACGTGGGGCGATGTGGACGCGCCCCGTGACGTCTCGTGCGAGAACATTCGTATGATGCTGCTCATCGCGCGGCTCGTGTGGGGGGTGGATGCCGGTTTCGTAATCGCGGAACTTCCTGCCCCCTTCAATCAGCGCGCGCTCCTTGAGGACGCGCGGAATTTCGTGCCGCTCTGGGTGTACGTGCACATGGCGCACGGGATTCATGACCTAGTAGGTTACGCTGAAGGGGCGTCACATTCTTTTGCGCCAGAGCGGTTTGCCGCGTTTGGCGTGGAAGGGATCCGGTTCCAGACATGGGGCGCTCGGCGTAAGGCGCTTTCACAGCTTCTTGCTCCGTTCGCGAATCCTTTGCTCGTGTACCGTCGAGTGCCGGTTGAGAATCTGGACTTCAACTGGACAAAGTCCTATCGCGTGGTGAGTGAGAGCCCCACATCGTGGATGCCGTTGTTCTTTGCGCGAGAAGACATCCCGCTGGTGGATGATCTGCCATCGGACTGGTGGATCGTTGAGGGACTCTGGCCGGGTATCACAACAGCGTTCGGTCTGCCGCCGGCGCGCGTGGTTCGACGCACGCGGAGCTACGATCCGGTTCAGTTCTTCACGCTGGGTCTCAAGGTGCGTGACCTGCAGTGGCGGGTTGTGGAAGAAGAAGGCGGGGCGTTTATCCTCAATGGAGAGCGAGTTGGCGAGCGGGTGCATCTTTTGCCACGCGCGATCCGTGACGGCACATGGTGGTTTACGGGTGACACTCTGGCGACGCGCAACGCGCCGTCGCGCGTTGACGCGCCGATGTTCGTGGCATCGCAGGAGTGCCTGATCGGCGATTACCTCGTCTGCGAATCTGGTGATACGATGTATGCGTCCGAGTTGAGTCGTCGGGTGCTACAGGCGGAAATTCATGCGCGTCGGCCCATTTGGTATCGTATGCGTGGTGACGCGGTTCAGGTGGCGGTTGAGCCCGGTCGGTGGGAAAAGATCGGTGCGGTGAACCTGTGTGATGTTCCTCTGTCGAGTCTCCCCACCGCCATCCATTTCACGACTGACGTGCTCTTGCCGCATGGCAAGCCGGTTGTCGCGAAGGGCGAGGTGTGGAGTCCGGATCTGCCGTTCAGCGCACGCGTGAGCTGGGACAAGCCGCCGCCGTTTTGGCGGCGTGATCTCGGGATGGTGTGGCAGAGGTTGTTCCCCAATCGGCGTGCACTTGAGCGGCAAGCGGATCACGCGCGTATCGCAGGTCTGCAACGACAGCTCTCCACCACGGAATCCGAGCGGCGGCGTGTGGAGGACGCATTACAGTACAAGCTGGTCGAGATGGATACGCGCGACCATGACCTCGTCGAGGTAACCGTTCGTTCGTTCCGACGATTCGCGGCGCGGTTTCCGTCCGAGGGCGCGGCGCAGGCAGTGCTTGATGGAGAGTTCCACGGCCACGCGGTGGAGCAGTGTGTCATGCTTGTCATGGATGCGGCAGGTTCCACCAAGGCGCTTCATGATCGCATTCGGCGCGAAGGTGCGGAAAACGATCTTGAACGTCAGGCGCGCATCATTGCCGATGCCTATAGCGGTTTCATGACTTGGGCGGCAGAGGTTGCTCGTCGTCATGGCGGTTGGGTGTTCGGCTTTGAGGGTGATGCGATTAAGGTGGTGTTCGGCCTTGACGCGCACCAGTCGCGCCGCCGTGTGACAGAGCTTGCATGGCTTGCGGCACGGGAACTCATGGCGGGCGTTGGTCAGTGGCCGCGCGGTGACGGACTGAAGTTCGGCGCGCGCATCGGGATGGCCACCGGGACCGTGTACTTGAGTTTGGTGGGTAGCGGCGACGATGCATTTATGACGACGTACGCGCGTGCGTTGAATGTCGCCGCACATCTTGAAAAAGAAAAATGCCGCCGCGAGGGTGGCGAGGTGGCGATGGACGGCGCGACCGCCGCGTTGCTCGACGACGAGCTTGATGCGCGTCGCATGGATATCGGACGCACGCGCGAGATCCTCGATGGCGAAGACATGGAGATCGTGCGCGTCCGGCTCGGATAGTGTTACCCGCGTGTATCAGTGATGATCACGCGGGTTTTTTGTGCGCAGGCCATGGCAGAAATACCGGCGATGATGCCCGCCGTAAGGAATATGGCAACGCTGGTTTCGTCAAGAGAGAGTGCGTTTATGATGAATGGTTGCGGCAGGAGCACATGCAGAACCACAAATATATATCCCGTTATCGCGCCCAGAAGTCGCTGACGGCCGAGTCGCCACAGTCGTTCAATCAGCAGCGCGCTCGCGCCGATGGCAAATGCGTACGCCCACAGCGGCGCCACCGGATGCGGCGGCAGGATGATGTTTGCGCCGCTTTGTTCCGTCCATGTGATGCTGTAGAGCGCGAGAAAAACCGCCGCCACAAACCACGCGCCGCCGGGCGCCATGCGTCGCGCTACGCCGAGACAATAAATGAAGGGAAAAACAAACAGCACCTCGGCCCATGGCGTGAAGAAGGTGGCGTAGAGACCAATCGGGTCAACCGGATGCACGATAAACCAGAGTACGCCAAGGAGCGCCGCAAGTTGCGTAAGCGCGAGCCACGGAAAAGGATGCTTGTCGTGCGCGCGGACAAATAAAAATGCAAACCATGCACTGATAAGTCCGCCCAGCAGTCCCATGAGATGCGGCGGACTCCATACAATGAACGGCGAACTCAAATCTTCAATACCGTATCGGTCATGCCACCATTCATCAAACGGTCCGGCAAGGAGCGTGATTACCAGCCCGCCAATCATCCATCGCAGGCGCGGCCGGAGCGCTGGATGTTTTTTATAGAGAACGAGCGCGATTGCCCCAACCCCGAGAAGCGAAAGATATAAAAGGTCATGCGGCGGAATAAAAAAACTGTCGCGCCCCATGAACACATGCCACCAATCGTCCCAGAATAATCCTACCACCATGAGCACGTACAAAAAAACGAGCGCGCCGAGTGGGAGTGACGAGTGTTTCTTTTGAATCATGAATATAGTATAGCACAATTGACATAGCGAAGTGATCATGGGTATACTCTCTCATGAAAGGAGTGAAACATGGATCTCATGCAACGGGTGATGAAAGATGGGCTGTTCGCCGGCATGACCGACGATCGGCAGGCCGCGGTGCTTGGCCTGGTGGAGGTACGCGAGGTCAAGCCGGAAGCGTGCGAGAGTGACTGGCCGACTCAA
>JBBTXJ010000163.1:0-2459 GCA_038062335.1 Patescibacteria group bacterium
GCCGCCACCGGCCGGCCCGGCACCGTGAGCGGGCCGTTCGCGCCAAACACATACGCGCGCGCCGCGTCGTCGGACAGGATGTTTGTGACGATGGCAACCTTTTCCGGGTCCACCACTTCTTCCGGTTGTGGCGGCGCGTATTTCCACATGGTTTCTCCATTCGTTCCTTTAACCTCTAAAATACTCACGTGCGGCAAGAACGTGCCTCCGCGCGCGAGTGCGGCATAGCCGCTCACGTGTTCAAGCAGTTTTACTTCCGCGCCGCCCAGCACAAGCGCGAGCCCGTAATTTTTCGGATTGGTGAAGGTGGTGTACCCGAATCGCTGTGCGAGACCGAGCACACGATCCACGCCCGCGAGATACAGCATTTTCACGGCCGCAATGTTGAGCGAACCCTGCAGGGCCTTGCGTACGGTGACCGGGCCGCGTTCTTTGGCATCATAATTATGAGGAATATATGCGCGGCCACTGGCGGCAAAGTTTGTTACGGTGTCATATAAAATGGTGTTCGGCGTGTAGCCCTTTTCAAAGCCGGCGAGATATACAAACGGCTTGAACGATGACCCTGGCTGGCGCAATCGGAGCGCGATATTCACCTTGCCGTCAATTTCGTCATTGAAAAAATCGCGCGAGCCCACCATGGCGAGCACTTCGCCGGTTTTTGGGTCCATCGCAACGAGCGCGGCATTCGAGGCGTTATTATTTTTTGCATTATACTCCCCGCCCTTTGTCACTTCTTCCTCCGCGATTTTTTGCAGGTCGTAATCAAGCGTGGTGATTACCGTGAGCCCGCCGGTTTCCACTGCTTTTTCACCAAATTGCTCGGTGAGCAACTCTTTGACATACAGCACAAAATGCGGGGCGGTGATGTTCGTGATGCGTTCTTTTAATTCAAGAGGCACGGTCTTGGCTGTTTCAGCTTGTTGTTCGTTGATGTAGCCGAGCTCGGCCATGGAACCCAAAATGAAATTCCGGCGCGCCAGAAGCGCCGGGCGGTCATTCAGATAGCGCGTGGGCGCTTTGGGGAACGCGGCAAGCGTGGCCGCTTCGGCGAGAGTGATATCGTGCACGGTTTTGCCGAAATAGGATTGGCTCGCCGCCTCAATGCCGTAGTTTGAGGAGCCGTAAGCAATTTCATTGAAGTAGAGTTTCAGGATTTGGTTTTTGCTGTAGACCTTTTCAATTTTTGTGGCGAGAATCGCCTCTTTGACTTTTCGGATGAGCGTACGCTCGTTCCCCACTACCGCGTTTTTTACGAGCTGTTGGGTGATGGTGGACGCACCGCCAGACCCCTCGCGACGGCCCAGCAGGTTTGATACTGCCGCGCGCACCACGCTTGCCCACCGCACGCCCTTGTGTTCAAAAAATTTACGGTCTTCTATGGTAATGGTTGCGTAAATCGCATACGTGGGAATTTCTTCCAATTCCACCACCGTCCGTTTTTGGTCGCTGAAAATTTCGTACAACAAATGTTTGCCGGTGCGGTCATAGATTTTTGTGCTCTGCGCGATGATGCGGTCCGTGAGCTTGTCTGGATCAGGTAAGCCGCGGCTCACTACTGCCACGACAATCGCGCCACCAAGCGCCGCCGCGATGCCGCCCAGCACCAGTGTCAAAACAATCAGACGCAGGATGCGTTTTGGCTTGAGTTTCGACCCGTATTCAGTTACCTGTTTCGCGTGGTGGGCCGCGGTGTGTACCAGTTTTCGCGGATGTTGCAACATAGGTCTTTGACCATCATACACCTGTTGACAGAAACGTTGAAGTGTGGTAATATAGACTCCGTCAATTCTAGTGTATCAACCTAGGATTTTTTGTATGAACACAGCTAAAAAATTCCAATTAGAGCCATTGCCATGGGGCGTTCGCCTTAGTTTTGCGGTGCTTGTGATGACGGCACTCCTCATGCATTCATACCGTCCGCAGGTTGTCAACGCAAAAACCGGTGAGGCGATTGTTGCGGCACCGCGCGCGATGTTTCCGGTTGCGCCGGATCGCGAACCGCGCAAAGTAACGCAGGTGGTTGCCACGGCGTATAACTCGTTGGCATGGCAGACGGATGACACACCATTCATTACGGCCTCCGGTACGCATACGCGCCATGGGGTGGTCGCGGCAAACTTCTTACCGATCGGTACGCGCGTGCGTTTTCCTGAAGTGTATGGCGATACGGTGTTTACGGTTGAGGACCGCATGAACCAGAAGTACAATCGCGGCCGCATTGATATTTGGATGTTGGAATATCGCGACGCCAAACAGTTCGGCGCAAAGCGACTCAAAATGGAAGTGTTCTAAACGAGAAACAAAAATCCCGCGTATAGCGGGATTTTTGTTTTGGAGGCCACGACCGGATTCGCACCGGTGAATAAGGGTTTTGCAGACCCCCGCGTTAGACTAACTTCGCCACGTGGCCACGGATGATGGGATGATATCTGAAAAACGACCATTTGTCAACCTCG
>JBBTXJ010000164.1:0-12075 GCA_038062335.1 Patescibacteria group bacterium
GGCGGCGGCGGCGGCGAGGAAGGCGGCGCCGGCGACGAAGGCGGCGCCGGCGACGGCGGCGGCGGACGGCTGACCAGCGCCAAGCATCGTCGCCACCCAGTAGGTCCCGACCGTCAACACGACGGCCACGATGGCGGAAATGACGATCTTTTTCACTTTTCTCCCCTTTCTTTCCTGTTTGCGTTGGTTACTCTCTGCTCTGAGTATAGAATACCCAAAGCATCCTATAATAGCACAATCGGCCCATGTTGTCAAGCGATGGTCGTGCCGCGGAAAGCAGCGTCACGGATGGCCGCGCGGACGCTTTTGAGGTCGCGGCCATTCAAGATTTTCACGGTGAGCCGGTTTTTTGCCGCCTCGCGTGCCGCGATGGGGTCAAACGGCGCGTTTGAACCCGGATACCATGTGTCCCCCACCATCGCGCGGTACGCGGGCCACGAAAGTTCGCCGATAGGTTTCGCGTTCCGAAACTTCGTGGGGTCTTTGTCGTAGACGTAATCAATGTTGGAAATGTTAATCACCTCGCGCGTGCCGTATGTTTTTGCGGCGAGCGCGGCGTCATAATCGCTTGACCATCCGGGCTTCCAGCCGGAGCCAACAATAATCGGCGCCGACGTTTTTATTTTTTTCGTAGGATTCATTTGAACCTCATCGTGAGCGTGGGCACCAAATAACGCGCGCACAAACTGCGCGTTCAAAACGGTTGCGTGAACACCGAGCCAATCCAACTGCTCGTCGGTGACACGCCCGAGCGTGCCTCGCAGTCCCTCCTGATACGCCCGCGCCGTCGCGCCACCGCCGATAATTAAAATAAAGCGGGCGCCGCGGCCCACTTCATCCAAGAGTAATTTCCGAAATTTTTTGAGAAACGGAATATCTAAACCGGTTTTCGGCGCCACAAGCGACCCGCCGAGGGAGATGATAGTGTAGTTCTGGGACATATGAGTAGTCATTTCGACCGAACGAGCGTCTCGCGAGTGAGTGGAGAAATCTCACCGCCAATCTTCTGACAAGATCCCCTCCTTGAGATTTCTCCACGCGGTCGCGGCGACCTTGGTCGAAATGACTTTATTTTTGTCATTTCGACCGAACGGAGCCCTGCGAAGTGAGTGGAGAAATCTTACTGCCAGTCTTTGGACAAATCACGAAATGTTGGGTTGATCGTCTTTATAATAGCAACTTTCTTTGCTCGTGACCATCGTTTAAGTTGCTTTTCGCGCGCGATCGCTTCAAAGGGTGTGTTATATGTTTCATAATACACTAACGTGTTAATGCGATATTTTTTAGTAAAACTTTCTACAACTTTTTCCTGATGTTGCCAAAGACGTTTTAGCAACGAGCTGGTTATACCAACGTAAGAAACGGTATGCCATTCGTTCATCAGAATATAAACGTAATAATGTCTCCCCATATCCCCTCCTTTAGATTTCTCGACTCGCCCTTCGGGCTCGCTCGAAATGACGTTAGAGCCGCCCAATCCTATCCTGATAATACCCCTCATAATACTTCTGATACTCCCCGCTTTTGCAATTCTGCCACCACGCGGGGTTATCGCGATACCAAAAGATGGTTTCGCGGATGCCACTCTCAAATGGCACCGTGGGCGTCCATCCCAACTCCTCCTGAATTTTCGTGGGGTCAAGCACGTAGCGCCGGTCATGTTGCAAACGATCCGGCACGTATGTTTTTAATTCCTGCGGTTTTTCCAAATGCGCGAGCACCGCGTCCGCGATATCTTCAACGGATTTTTCCGTCAGCGTTCCCACATTATATTCTTCTCCAATCCGCCCCTTGTGCAAAATTAAATCAATCGCGCGCGAATGATCATCCACATGAATCCACTCGCGCCGGTTCTGGCTTGATTTAAAAAGCGGCAACGGCTTATCTTCAAGCGCGTTTGTGGTAAAAAGCGGAATCACTTTTTCCGGAAACTGATACGGTCCGTAATTATTAGCGCAGTGACTGATGGTTATCGGCATTTTGAACGTGTGAAAATACGCCATCACCGCGTGATTAGCCGCGGCTTTTGACGCGTTATACGGCGTTTTCGGCGCATACGGATCCCCTTCTCTAAACTTCCGCTCCTCGTCCAACGCTAAATCACCAAACACCTCGCACGTTGAAATGTGATGAAAACGCGAAACACCCGCATCGCGCGCCGCATCAAGCAGTGTGTGCGTGCCGAGCACATTTGTTTTGAAAAAAATACCCGGATCAAGCACCGCGCGATCATTATGTGATTCCGCCGCAAAATTCACCACCGCGTCCGCGCCATCCATCGCCTCGCGCACCGCGCTGTAATCGCAAATGTCGCCGCGCACAAAAGCGTATCGCGGATCATTCGCACTATCACGCAGATTTTCCAAATTGCCGGCGTACGTTAATAAATCATAATTCACCACCGTATCTTCCAGATGATTTTTGAGCCAATACCGAATAAAATTTGAGCCGATGAATCCGGCCCCTCCCGTAACAAACAGTTTCATAACTATCAACAGGACATTACCCAAACAACTTCGCAACTTCCTCAACCGGCATATCTGAACCCGCGTGAATAATGCCGTGGATATTGCTCCCGCCGTCATTGTGCCATCGCGGAATAATATGCACATGCAGATGCGGCACGACCTGGCCGATCTCGTGATTCACGCCGAGTGTGAATCCCTCCGGTTTGATTACCTCGCGTACGCGCGCCGTGGTTTTTTGCACCGCGCGAAATAGGTGCGCCACTTCCTCTTCCGGCAAATCCAAAATGGTGCCGCCGTGCATTTTCGGAATCACCATGGTGTGGCCTTTGGACAAGGGATGAATGTCCAAAAACGCGAGCGCATGCTCGTCTTCGTAGACTTTATGGCTCGTAATTTCTCCTCTCCCGATTTTACAAAATAAACAGTCGTCCATAATAAGAGTATTGTAACGATGACTGACCTATTTGGCAAGGGCTTGACCCCAAGGATCTTTTGTTTTTACGATGAGCCATGCCGCGGCCGTGATGCCGAAAAAAAGCCACACCCATCGTGTGTTTACGTGATGGACAACAAAACCGCGATGCCAGAATTCGAGCAGTGCCGAAAGGGCGAGCCAGATGCCGGACCAGAGGGCGAACGCGGCCGTGATTTTTGAAACAATCGTCATAATAGTTAGTTAATTTGGAGATGCTGAAACGAGTTCAGCATGACATGCTTATTGAAATGCGTTCCACCACTCTCTCCAACCGTGCGGTCTCCCTTCCAACTTCACCCGCATCTCCTTCACCCACAAGATATTGTGGTTCTCCAGTAAATCAGACACATGCATTTGTGCATGGTAGCGATTGTTCTCGTCGCGCCACCAGTCGTTCATTGGTACAACGATAGTACCGCGCCACCAATCGCCGGGTAGGGATTCCAGCGATTGCCATTGATAAATTTTGTAATCCTCCGGCTCCGGGCCGGTTTCCACCGCGATTTCAAAAAGCGCGGTATCTTTTAATTTATACACAATCTGGATGGTGGATGTTACGAATGTTCGCGGCGGGTGAATGAAAAACGACACCGGCGATTCCACCACCGGCCGCACCGCATATTCCCCTATTTTCACGACCGGATCAAACCGCTCCGGCGGCCAAAAATCCGAAACAAATGGCGTGCCCTGCTCGAAATCTTGCACATACGTGACGGCTCCGCTCGGCACGGCGTTCGCATACGCGAGCCACACGAAACTCGCAATAACCGCAGTTGCGAATAACGAATGCGTGATGATTGTAAACAGTCGTGAATTCATGCCGCATCTACTCCCCCCTTACTCTTTTTAACGCATGCACCTCGTACTCGCCCACGGAAAACCAATACGTGTACATGAGACGCGCGGATGCGAACCAATTATCCTTCAAATCGCGCCATTCACCGATGGTGCGCGCCGGCGTGACAAAAAATACCGGCTTGCCTTCGTTTAATAACTCATACACCGCGCGCAAGTTATCCGCATTTTTTACCGGCTGAACGATCTGCCATGCGTCCACCAAAAATTTATCCTCGCGATCCGTAAAAATCACGGAATTCGCTGGGATACCGCCGTCATGTGTTTTAAGTGCGTCGCGAATTTCTGCTCCCGTCTCCATTGCCAGCTGGACATCGCGCACGCCATCGGTTCGGAGCACCGCAACATAAAAAGTAAACGCAACAAGCGCGCACGCGACTACCGCGCCCGCAACGATACGCCATTTATTTGAAATTTTTTCCATACACCACACGATTACGTATGCACCGAGCGGCGCGCCGAGCACAAAACTCGGCAGCCAATAACGCAGATACGCCCCACCGATAGTAACATCCCGCGAAGGATTATCAAAGATGAGCCAACTCCCGTACACCGCGATGAGCCACGCGGTCACACCGAGAAACATCCACGCCCATCGCCGTATATTCTGTGATTGCGCGCGAATTGTCAATGCCAAGCCGCCAAGCGTAAGAAGCGTAAACGGAAGCACCAACAATCCATACCATCGCGCCGTGCTGAACATCATCACGCGCGGATGAAACCCGAACGGCAGAATCCAGCGCCACCACGCGCCGCTCACCACACCCTCGGTACCGCCGCCATACTGTGCGGCAATGGCAGAAAGCGATACGCCCCCGTATACATAACTATACAAACCAACGGTTGCAAGCACCAACAAGCCCGCTATCGCGACCCAACCGACAATCTGTCGTGACGAAACCGTATCACGATACCACATGAATACCAAAATGGCGAGTATCGCGACCCACCATATCTCGCTGGGACGAGTAAGAAGCGCAAGGAAGATAAAAATAATCCCCAAAATGACGCGGCGATACGCCACACTACAAAACCCCGCGAGCAACAAACTCACAAACAACACGTTATGGAAGAGGCCGCGCGCGGTGTAATACCAAAACGCGGGATGCGCCATGAGCAGAAACGCGCTCCACATTGCAACACGACGATTGGCCCACACTTTCAATACCAAAAAATAGAGGGCCGCGATACCCGCAAGCGCAACGAGTGGCGAAAGTATCGCAAGCACGATCGGATGCGTGACGTACGCAATGACACCATATATCACCGGCAATCCCAAAAAACCTGCGGGCACGAGCCGATCTCCCACCACCTGCATACTGCGTGGATGTACTAGATTGCGCGTTTCCTGTGTGTCTGCCGCTACTGCCGGCAACCACAGTCCCTCGCTGCGCGTGAAATGTTCGATCACGGCGAAATTGGCGGCTTCGTCGGGAGAATTAAAAACGGCGGGACTCGCACTATACAACCAGCTCGTAGAAATGAAAAAAAGCGCCCCCAGCGCAATCACAATGCGACCGTTTATTACATTCATATACTCCTCGTAAACAAACTCATGAGCGCAAATACCACTGCGCCGCCGAACACAAAACTGGCTACTTCAATGAGAAACGGAAATTCAATCAAGAGCCCCAACAGCACCAAAAACACCGCAAACACCTGCAACAGCATTTTCGTTTTCCCCCACCAGTTTGCGGGCGGAATACCGCGCCGCCGGCGATAGCTGTGATACACGAGCGCAGAAATAACAATCATAATCTCTACCGCCACCACCGCAACCGCCACATAAATATTCACATACCGAAACGCGAGCACCACGAGCACGGATCCAATCAAGAGTTTGTCTGCCAAAGGATCCAATACTATCCCCCGCCGCGTAATCTGATTGCGCGTGCGCGCGAGCGCGCCGTCAATCGCATCGGTAAAAGCGGTGAACAAAAACAGCGGAACCCCGATACCGTAGTGCTCGGTTATAATAAAAAAAAGCACCACCGGCGTCAACAGAATCCGTAACCAGGTCACATGGTTAGGATGGACAGTATGGGGAATAAACCGTAAGATAAGGACGTCCAATAGCTTATCGTGCGGATAGATGTGTGGTTGCAAGTCGTTCATATGCTCTCTCGAAGACTTCTCTATTATAGCATCATTGACGCATTTTTGATATTGCTCTTGGTTGCAATCCGGGCTCTTCATCCCGGCTCAATCGCGCAAGCCGCGGCGTTTGCGCTTTTAATGGGCTGGCTTGCCGTTCTTGCCGGCGCCCGCGCCCTGCCCAATCGCCGGCCGCTCGCGCAATTCGTGGTGGGTCTTACCCTTGTGGGCACCCTCATGATGGTTTTGGGAGCGACGGTTTATTGGCTCTATCGGCTCACTTTTTTGGAGGTCTTCGGCATTCTGCTCCTTGCCACTCTCATAGTAACCATACTTTGCCGGCATGCGCCATTCCCCCCGTTCCGATACTACGGACGTCGGCTCGTGAAACAACTGATCGCGCATCGCTGGCTTCTTATTCCCACTACCGCAGCGCTCGCGCTTGCGCCGCTTTTACTCATCCATCTTCGACAAAACGGTACCATGAATTCCATCCGGACGCCATGGCTTTTGATTGACCAGCCGCTCTTTTTTGCCGGTGTCGGCATTGCTGGCGCGCTTCTGTGGTTTGCGGCGTGGAAACAGACACCCGTGCTGAGGCCAATTCATCTCATTATCTACACACTCGTTTTCACTGCCGCGGGTCTGCTCATTTTCCAAACGGGCTACGGGTTTGACCCGTTTGTGCATCGCGCAACCGAAATGCACATTTTTAAAAACGGCGTCATTTCGCCGAAGCCGTTTTGGTATGTGGGACAACACGCGCTCGTGGTGATGGCCGCGCACCTGTCCGGATTATCCCTGATGGCGCTGGATAAACTTTTGTTGCCCGCGGCCGCAGCGTTTTTCATCACCGGATGGCTGTACGTGATTGCGCCTGAATCATGGTCGCGCCGCGCTTTGCTCTTTTTATTGTTGCCGTTCATCACGTGGTTTGTAGCTACCACGCCGCAGGGATTGGCGAATTTGTTGTACCTCATCCTTGTCCTCGAGCTCCTCATGGTGGCGCGAAAAAAATTGGGGTGGCTCGCGCCTTTGCTTACCACCGCGGCTATTGCCACGCTCCATCCCATCGTGGCCGTACCGGCCTTCGTGCTGTGCGTGTACACATTTTGTACTCATCGCGCCGTACGCTTGCGATTCATGGTACCGCTTGCGATTATTGCGGCGCTGGCATTGCCATCGCTCTTTTTCATCAACGAATGGCGTCACACGCACGATATTCCCTCGCTCTTTGAACTTGGACAGCGCGCGGCGTCACGATTTTCGTTCGCAATTGATACCGCGCCGCTCCAAAACAGCTTTTACGCGCTCTCAAACACCATCTACACGCTCCGCATTCTGCTTTGGATTTTTGCGATTGGCTGTGTGCTGTATGGCGCGTGGAAATTGCGCGCGCGCGCCATCATGCGGCCGTATCTATGGACCGTTGGCATACTCGCGGTCAGCACGGTCATCGCCCATTTTTTCACCGCGCTCCCGCAGGTTATTTCGTATGAACAATTTGATTACTCACTCCGAATGCTGTGGCTCATCGGCTTCACCCTGCTTCCGTTCTTTTGGTATGGCGGACTCATGGCGCTTAATCATCTTGAACGGCTTCATTGGAGCTATCAGAGCCTCGTGATTATCGCGCTCGCCGCCGGCATGACCGCAAACCTGTACCTCCTCTACCCGCGCGTTGACCGCATGGTGAATTATCGCGGATACAGCACCGGCAGTGCGGACCTTGCCACCGCGGAGTTTATTGATTTCCAAAACTCAAACGGCAACTATGCCGTGCTCGCCAACCAGTCCGTAAGCGCGGCCGCGCTCCGGCAACTCGGATTCAAATACGAATTCCAAACAAAGGATGGGCCCGCGTATTTCTACCCCGTACCCACCGGCGGGCCGCTGTATCGCTATTATTTGCGAATGATTGACGACGGCCCCACCACGGACATCGCGCGCGAGGTCATGGACTACACCGGCGCGGAACGAGTATATTTTGTACTCAATGATTATTGGTGGCGCGATTACCGCATCGCGAACGAAGCAAAAAAATACGCCGACTGGTGGACCGACATCAGTGGCGGCGCCGCGCGCATTTTCGCGTGGCAGAAAAACAAGGATGCCGGCTGGCTTACGGTGGATCAGTTTGTGTCATCTACTACAAAATAATACTATCCGCCTCTGCGCGTTCGCCGTCGCGAGCGACAAGGTACACATCGTAATTGAATTCATCCGCGCCCACGAATTCCGCCTCGCCGCGTAAAATGCCCTCCAACGGACGGCACGCGTAGCAACCGTCGCTCGGACACGAAAACCGCCCAAGTTGACGCGCCACTTTAATCTGTCGCGCAATCGCAAAAACACGCTCCCGCGCCTCCTCAAGCGGCGGAAGTACCTGCGCTACGGGTTCGTCGTCTGAAGCCAAATACCAATAACTTGCTTTTGACACCGGCCGTTTCTGACAATTCTGAACCAACAAATAATAAATGGGCAACTGCAACGAATCCGGATTCTCCTCGCTTCGTCCGGTTTTGAAATCAATGATGTGCACGCTGTCCGTGTCCGGCAGATATTCAAGCCAGTCAATGCGGCCGCATAAAATGATGTTCTCCTCTTCGGAAAGCCAAAAATACGGGAGTTCCTGCTGGATTTTTACGGCAAGACGCATGAGCGGCCCCGGATTATTCGTAACGCGCCAGAGCATCTCCTTGCCGCGCGTTTTATATTGATTCTCCAGTTCGTCACTCACAAACCCGCCCTTCTTTCCTTTCACTTTTTCCCATACCCTATCAAACGTAACGGCAAGCGGCTCGCGCAATCGTTCCTCCGTCGGTAAAATGGATAACGATTCCAAGACCTCATGCACCGCCTGCCCCAGCGCAAGCGCCGGACCCGTGATTTTTATTTTATGATTCGTTTTGGGGTCGCGATACACGTTTTTCAAAAAATACGCGCGCGGGCATTTCAAAAAATCACCGATTGAGGTGTGCGAAGTCCAGACGGCTGTGTATTTATCGGCAGGCATACCTTTATATAGTGCCGTATTTATTGCGCTACGGCAAGACGCGTGAGCGCGGCACGCCACGCATCGCCATCCCCCGCCTCCACCAGCCACCCATTCACTCCATCCTGCACAATCTCCGGCACGCCGCCAACACGGGAAGCAAGAACCGGAATCCCCTGCCGCAGGGCCTCCACAATAATCGTCGGACAATTTTCGTGCGCGAGCGAGGGGAACAGCAAACAATCAGTTTCCTTAAACAATTCTTTTACTCGTTGCAACGAAAGCCGGCCATGGATATGCACCCACGGCATATCCCGCGCCTGCTCGCGCACCGCGTCCATGAGCGGGCCATCACCTACCACATTCAGAATGCAGGCGCCGCCCGGCAATGTTTTGATGACATCGAGTAAAAATAAAATGCCTTTATGCGGCGCCAGTTGCCCCACAAATAAAAACCGAAGCGGCCGTGTCGGATGCCACGAGGCAAGCAGGGCGGCACCCGGCGTGTACCACACAACTTTTTCAAATGCGCTCGTTTGAAAAAAACCATACGCACGATGCTGTTCCCACACCCACTGCGACGGCGCGCGCACGATGGGCGGCGAACCAATCAGCCGGCGACACACCGCGCGATACACGCGCGTGAGTATACCGGTGTGCTGCCACACCCGCTCTTTTCCCGCCACCAGCAAACCGCTCGGCGTTACCAGCTGTACATCGTGTAAAAGATGGATCCATCGCATCGCGGGCCGCAATGTTTTTACGGCGCGCTGTTTTGTAACGAACGCGCGCACCGCCACGGCCGTGGTAATGCCAATCCCCTTCAAATTATGCGTGTGCACTTCATCGGGTTTCATACGCCGCAAAAATCGTCGCACGACAAACCACGCGTGGATGTTGAGCGTATCAATGATATGCCACAGGAAACGCACCGGCGGACTGTGTTTATAATCATTGCGATACCAAAAAATGTTCAGTGGAAAATACCGGTACACGCTGATACCATCTTCAACACTCGTACGCGGCGCAAGCGAAGAAACACCGCTAAACGGCCGCGTAGTGAGAACCGTTACCTCATGCCCCTGATCGCGCAGATCCCGCGCTTCTTGCGCAACCACAATCTCGGCGCCGCCGCGGCCGTGGGGAGGGTATAAATTTGTAATCAATAAAATACGCATAATTTCTATCCACCATGCATCCCCATATAGCACACTCAATCCGCATTGCGCGCCGCCATCGCGTGCGCTACACTACCGCCCATGCCCGACATCATCGAAAAACTCCCGCCGCAGAGTTTGGAGGCCGAACGCTCGGTGCTCGGCGCCCTGCTTCTTGACAAAGAGGTGTTCTATAAAATCGCCGACATCCTCCAACCCGATGATTTTTACAAAGACGCCCACCGGTATGTTTACGAGAGTGTGATTGATTTGTCAAACAAGAATGAGGTGTTTGACATTCTCACCGTGAGCGCGCGGCTGGAAGAAAAAACGCAACTGGAAAAAATCGGCGGCCGCGCGTATCTTGCGGAACTCACGAACAGCGTCCCCTCCACCGCCACCGCGGTGAACTACGCGCGCATCGTCCATCGGAAAGCAACCCTGCGGCGGCTTCTCCACGCGGCTAACAACATCATGGAGTTAGGATACCATGAAGAGGATGACCTTGAAGAGATCCTCGACAACGCGCAACGAGAAGTGTTCGGCGTTTCACAAACGTATTTGAGTCAAACCTTTTTGCCCATCCGCAGCGTGCTTGCCGATGCCTTTGAACGCATTGACGAACTGCATCGCCAAAAAGGAAAACTACGCGGCGTTCCCACTGGATTCCCTGCCCTTGATAATGTTCTCGCGGGGCTCCAAAAATCCGACCTCGTCGTTTTGGCGGCCCGTCCGTCAGTGGGAAAAACATCGCTTGCCCTTGACATTGCCCGTCACGTGGCCGTAAAAGAAAAGATCCCGGTGGGAATCTTTAGTTTGGAAATGAGCAAGGACCAGCTGGTGGACCGTCTGTTGTGCGCCGAAGCGCAGGTGGATTTGTGGCGCATGCGCACCGGCCGACTCTCGGACCGCCCCGAGGACGATGATTTCCCGCGCATCGGTCACGCGATGGGCGTGCTGTCCGAAGCGCCAATTTTCATTGACGATTCGCCGAACGTGAACATCATGCAAATTCGCGCAAAAGCACGCCGTTTGCAATCTGAACACGGCCTTGGGCTTATCATGGTGGATTATTTACAGCTCATGGAATCGCGCAACACGAGCCAGGAAAACCGCGTGCAGGAAGTGGCGGAAATCACGCGCGGACTGAAGGGCATCGCGCGTGAACTCTCCGTGCCGGTGCTTGCCTTGTCGCAGTTGGCGCGCGCGGTCGAAATGTCAAAACCCGCAATTCCGAAGCTCTCGCATTTGAGAGAAAGCGGCTGCCTGACAGGCGATACGCTCATCATGCATGCCAAGACCGGTGAACTTATGACGATGGAATCACTTGCCCGCCGGCCGGTGCAGAAACCGATTCCTGTCTACTCGCTCGACGACCAGTGGCGGCTCGTGATCCGTCCCATGATCAATGTTTTCTCCAGTGGAAGAAAAAAGGTCTTTGAACTGCGCATGCGAAGCGGACGCACACTCAAAGCATCGGCGAATCATCCATTCCGCCGCCTTGATGGGTGGTATCGCCTTGACCAACTCACGCCAGGCGATGCTATTACATTGCCGCGCCAGATGGCGCCCACCAACACGCCAGACCCGCTCACATCCGATGAACTCGCCCTGCTCGCGCATATGCTCGGCGATGGCTGCATAGTAAAAAACCAACCCATCCACTACACGAGCGCCGACCAAGAGAACCTGCAAACCGTAGCGAACACCGCAGAGCGCCTCTTCGGCATTCATCCTCGCTTAGTGCGACAACAAAATTGGTGGCACCTCTACCTGCCGTCTCCTTATAACTTAGCGCGTGGACGACATCATCCCATGGTGACGTGGTTGAAACAACTCGGTAGCGGATTCGCACACTCATATGAAAAAACGCTTCCTCATGCCGTATTCATGTGTTCATATGAAAACATAGCGTTCTTCTTGCGTCATCTCTGGGCTACTGACGGTAATCTCTCATGGAAACGACTGCCCGGCAGAAAACCTGCTGGTGCCATTTACTATGCCACATCAAGTCAAATCCTCGCGGTGCAG
>JBBTXJ010000165.1:0-3605 GCA_038062335.1 Patescibacteria group bacterium
TATCGTTGTCCCGCGATCAGTCATACAATGTTACTCCGTAATTTGAACTTCACCACCAAGCAATCCCTGCAGAGCGCCCGCGTCCAGCCCACCCGCCCCCTTTGCTTGGAATTCCTTCATCACCTCGCCATACACTGCCATCAACTGATCATCGGGGACCCCTTCAAGCGTCCGAACATCAACGCCGCTCTGTTTCAACAAATTCCGCAGTTGGTTTGCATCCATACCCTCCCCGCTCAACAGTTGCTGTAATTCTTGCGGCATCTCCGGCGGTTTTTGTTGCGCGCCGGACAGATTAAAACTTGGCGCGGCCTCCTGTGCCCCCGCAATCTCCGCCTCTCCCGCTCCGCACGTCTTTCCCTCCGGACAATTCGGGTCACTGCCACTCTGCACCTCTTTCGCGTCATCAACATTATCCCCATCCGTATCCGCCAAATACGGACTCGTTGAAAAAACTTGCAATTCTTCAAAATCATTAAGCCCGTCGCCATCAGTATCCTTGCTCTGTAAATCCAACGCCGTGTCTTCTTTCTTTTTCTGGGTTTGCTCAATGGTTTTTTCTTTCGGCTTCCACGCCACCGCGCCCATCAGCCCCTGATTCACGTGCAACAAACCAAGCGTGATTGCGGCTATAGCAAACACGCCCAGAGCAATGACGCTTACTTTTTGTTGCTGGGTCATGAACGAATGCATTATAGCATATCCACAGAGTGGATAGAATTAGATCCCTCGACTCCTCGAGGCGAGTCGCTCGGGATGACAGTTCGCGTCAATAAACAAAACTCCCCCGCGTCCGGGGGAGTTTTGCTGTTTAGACTACCGTTCTGCATCTGGATTCTATCGATTCGCTTCGCGAATCTCCAGAATGACACATTACTAGGTCGTCTTGTCAGTCACCTGTGGCAATGACGGTTTACCGCGTGCCTTCAAACCGGTGGAACTGGTGTTGCCAATAGCATCGATCTGATCACCATCGGAGTTAGCGTCATAGCCGAGCGAAGATTCCGCAACCGTGAAGGTTACATCACCTTCGGTTGAGACGGAGAACTGCCAGTTAGCACCAGCAGAGAACCCGTCAACCGTGCTAGAGATGTAGACACCAAACGTGCGGTAGCGTCCACCTGCGATGACAAGGTTCGCGCCCTCATTCATCGTACCGACAGCGGTCTGCCATGTGAGTGAGCCAGCGTACTCGTTAACTTCAGCGCCGGACACAGTGTTGATGGTTGAATCGCTGTTTTCCGCCGAGGTCTTCAACGAGAAGTCGGTTCCGTCCGTGTTACAGTTTGACGTCCCAATACTGTCATACGTACAAGAGCCGTTGTTGAAAACCTTGAACTGGGTGGTTGTGATGGACACTGCGCCGCTGTTCAAGATTTTGAACTTGGCGAGCAATGTTCCGGTGGATGCGTTCGTTTCAATGTTCGATGCCGGATAGGCCGGAGAGGACTCCGACACCGTCACCGTGAACGGCTGAATCGTGTGTGTGATGCCGTTTTCTGACAAGAGCGTGCGGGTTGCCGCGGTGTTCGTGAATTTACCCGTGCTTGTCACTTGATACGACTCATCAATATCAAGGCGGATGTCATTACCGATCTTGGTAATGCCGACTACCGAGACGTCTGCCACAAACTTCAGTTTGCGGGTCGCACCACTCTCAATCTCGAAGAGCTTATCAGGGGACGACCAGTCAATATAGGCTCCGTTGTCATCTCCTGGATCGCGTAGCATCGAGAGGTTCGACACGAGCGCTGTCGTAGCGCCATCAAGGTACACGCGCACATTGCGCACATCCGTGGATGACGACGTACCCTCAAGCCATAACCGAAGCGCAGTCACCTTCTGTGTTTCATCCTCTGCCTTCAAGGTTACCGCACCCAAGGTGTAGTCGGTTTGACCCGCGTTCACCAGTGCGTTAGTTGCCGGTGCAACCGTGGTGTCAAGCGCAATCTTGAGCGTGCCACCGGTTACTGTGTTGATACCGGTACCCTGACCAGAGATAGCCTCTGTCACCGCGTTGCCCGTTACATTGCCCACCACATCAGAGGTGGACGCATGCGCGGTGAATCGAGAGATCATTTGGGCGCTCACACCAGTTCCGGCCAAGTTGGCACGGAGTCGCAGTTCAACACCGTCTGAATCTGCCTTTGAGATTACCTGCGGTGTTGTGAATGTGAATGTCAATGTCGCCGCGCCGGTATCTGTGTTGTTGCTCGTCTGAAGCAACGTTTCTGTGCCATCATCAGCAACGCGATACAGGCGCGCGTTGCTCCAGTCAGTCACTGCGTCGTCCGACATACCACCCATGCCGAGAGAGACGACGAAACTATTCATCCTGGCATCTTCACCACCAGAGGACGAATTCACGGTCTACTAACCGACAAGCGCTCCGTTGGTTCCCGCCACAATCTTGTAGGAACCAGAGGCGGCCATAGAGATATCCGTGACGCTAAGCGAAGCGGCCTTCACGGTTCGCGCCGAGGTGTTGACCACCGAGACGCTTGGATCTGCGAGATCTCCCGTGACCATACGCTTCACCTGCATATGTCCATGTTTGCGCCGTAGGTGTCGGTGCCGACTGCGGTTGAAGCAATCGTGCCGACAAGTTCAATGGTCTTGGTTTCACCCGCCTTCAAGTTAAGGTAGGTGCTCAAGGTGATACTCGTAGTTGCAACTGCCGTCGCGCTCTGCGAGAACATGTTCGCGGCGAACGCGGTACTATAGAGCGTCTGCCCATCGGACTTAACGAAGATAGAGCCGGCAAGAGCTGTTTCAACGGTACCTGTGTATACCTTAAAGGAAACCTGCCGAATTTCATGATCTTCACCGGTTGCCTTTACCGAGAACTTACCAAGCACCACATCAGACTCACCCACCGCGTAGTTCGTGGTTGGAGAATCTGCGGCCTTGTCAAGTGTCAAGGAACCGGAGGCGAGCGTCATGCTGGTGTAGCCGGCCGCGTCACCAATCGGGTAACTTGAGTCATTCGTACCAGTGCCATCAGCCGTTGCCAGAATCCAATGGGCAGTGGTTTGACCCTTGACCAACAGGTCATAGTTATTCTGGAGCTGTAAGTCAATGGTTCGGGTGGCGCCGGTAACCGGCGTCACTTTCACCTTGAATGACTTGGTCGCGCCTTTGTCCATTGAGTAGGGCGTGGCCAGATTGAAGATAACGTGCTTATCCTTTTGTTGAACCGTCTGAAGCACATCGCCATTCGGGGCAACAAGTTGGAAGTCCTTGATGTCTGAATCAGTCACCGACCCGTTGTTGTACAGGTCAATGGAGTTGAACCAGGTCTTCTCAAAGCTTCCGGAATCACGCAGGGTGAAGTTAAACACTTCAATCGGTGCGTTCATCTGGACGCTTGCGTTATCCGCAGGACCATCCAAGTCAAAGGTAACGGTGGTCACAATGGAAGCGCCGTCCTTCACATCAATCAAGAAACCCCAAATGTAGACTGTGCATCAGTAGTCGAACAAGATTATCTTCCTCATCACGTACCTATTCTTCATCAAAGCGATTCTCACTGTCACAACGAAACCGGCAATGGAAAAATATTAATCAATGTGGATGAAAATGTTCTCTCAGACGTTGGCGTCGGA
>JBBTXJ010000166.1:0-1431 GCA_038062335.1 Patescibacteria group bacterium
ATGTACATGAAACGCAAGCCCCATGGCACGCGTTCGCACGCGCGCTCGTAGCATCGCGCGGTGAGATGAACCCACCATGTGACACTCAACGCCATCGAACCCCGCTTCTTTGATCCGCCGTAGTGTTGCCACTATCGGAAGGCCGTGAAGTCGGATGTAGGGCAGAAATACCCTGTTCATTACAGGCCTCCTTGTGGATTGTAGTTGGGCAAAGCTCCTGCGAGAGCTTCAGAAAACTTTAACAGAAGTCGCGAGGAAAGTCAAGCTAACCCCCATTATGCTTTGCGCGCAATAACGAGATGAATCGCCGGGAAATGTTTTTTTGCGATGGCAATTTTTTGGAAACCCGCTTGTTTGAGGTAGTGCGGAATGAGGCCCTTGAAATTTCCCTCAATGTATTCCACCTTTTCAAATAAGCGAAGGAGCACGTGGGGCCACCGGCTGTCGGTGACGCCGAAATCCGCGATCACCACGCGGCCGCCCGGCTTGAGGATGCGATATATTTCTTGTATCGCTTTTTGTTTTACCTCGTTCGGCATGTGGTGGAAAGCGAGGGTGCTGAAGCAGACATCGGCAGAGGCGTTAGGGAGCGGCAACGATTCGGCGAACGCCTCGTGTAGCTCTACGTCAAGGTTTTTTTTCAGGAGCCGTCGTTTGGCGATTGCGAGCGCTTCTTTGTCCGGATCTATACCGATGAGACGCAGGCGCGGGTAGGTTTTTTTCGCGAGCGCGAGGAAAACACCGGTTCCACATCCCACGTCTATAACGGTCTCATCACCACGGAGCGCAACAGCGCGAAGCACTTTTGTTCTGAACCGTTTCCCAAGGCCCGCAATAGTGCACAAAAAATCATAACACGGCGTGAGCCAGTTCCAGGTGATGGGCGGGATATAGCGATAGGGAGGGGTGTAGGACATGGGTCGCCTCCTATTCCGCAATTATGTGTTTAAGCGTTTTTTTAATTACCACTCGCATTTTTTGTTCGTCAATAATTTCACCAACACGCGTTTCTGCGTAGCGTGTCAAAAAATCGCGCACGCCAATTTTTTCAAGTTCGTCGGCAAGCATGTTCATTCGTTCCTCTTGCGGTTTTTTTGACCCCTCAAAAAGTACTCGTTGCACTTCCACCATACGTAATGCATTTTGTTGAATCCACTGGTAGAGTTCTTGAAAAGAAGCAAACTCAAGCTTTCCTTGTTTGTGGTATTTTTGAAATTTATTTTCCAGAGATTTCAGTGTGTCTGGGTTTGATTTGATAAACCGTTTCCAACCGCGCTCCCAGGCATCTGATTCTTGCGCGAAGTCGCGTGCTATTCCTGTTTTAGCTTTTAGTGCGGGTTTTAATTCTTCCTGGCGCAAATGTCCCAGTTCGTGGATGGCAGTTACAAACGATAAAAAGATGTCGCCTTTGGGGAACTCAATGTGCATTGA
>JBBTXJ010000167.1:0-1552 GCA_038062335.1 Patescibacteria group bacterium
ATGGCGCAATTGTTCGTCCTTGTAATTACGCGGATTATTACAAAGCGCGCGCGCGTTGCCATGACTCTCGACGATTGGTCCTTTTATAATTTTTGCGACGTCCCAAAATGTGCGCTCGTTCATGTGCGCGAAATCCACGATCATATGGTGTTCTTGTAACCACGCAATCATTTTTTCGCCAAGCGTTGTGAGCCCCGTCGCCACATCTTTTGTGCCGCCGCCCAAAGGATTCGTAAGATTCCACACGATGCCAAGTGACCGCCATCCCTGTTCATACCATGTTTGAAGTCGTTGCCAATCCGTGTCGTTTACCACATTGAGTCCTTCAATGTGCAACAAAATACCGTGCTGTGATGATTCGCCAAGCACCGCGTCTACATCGCCGCGCGTGCGTATAACGCGCCAGTTTTTATTCGCCGCGCAATGCGCGTTGTATTGAGCAAAATCTTTTTGGATGAGTCCGTTTGTCGCCGGATCAAAATAACTGTCCGATTGCGGCACGGGAAACGCGGTTGCCACAACAATACGCGCATCGTTGCGTTCAAGCATTTCAAAACTAGTTTGATAATGATCTCCATACCACTGCCGATAATTCAAATGAAGCAGGAGGTCTTCGTGGAGGTCAATGAGTGGAAATAAATTCATAGAAAAAGGGGAGATCGTCTGCCTGCCGGCACAGGCAGACGATCTATTGGTTGGTTTTCTGGGTCTAGGAGCCGGATCGCGAAACCCGCTGCTGGAGCAAGCTCGCGGCGTACTGCTCCGTGTACTGCAGGAGCGCGATCGGCGCCTCAACCGCCCACGGGTTGACGTAGATCCGCGTGCCGGCGGCGAGGAGGTCGTACTGGCTCACGAAGGAACCATTCTTGATGTCGTACCACACCTCCGGACATGCGGCCGCGAGTTCACGCAGACGACTCTTCATCCGCCGGTGCTCCGTCTTCGCCTCCGGGGTCTCCAGAGCCGCGATCTTCCGGTTGCCGTGAGAGTCAGGCGGGATATGCTCACCGCGTGCCGTCCGCCACCCGTAGATGGCGAGGAGCTGATCCATGAAGGCGTCCAACGCCTGCCGCCGGGTTTCCGGCACCGCGAAGCGCATGGCCGCGACAGGAACTACGTGGAGTTCCATACTCTTTGGCACCCAATCCAGGTGATGCTCAAGTTCGTAGTGCGCGGTATTCAACTGCACCGCGTAGTCACCGATGTAGCCGATCATGTCTGGACCAGAGAGGTGATAGATCACACGCTCGTTGTAGAGCGCTGCTTCCAACACGCCGTCCAGAAGCACGTTCAGCTCGTTCGGGATGAGCCAGCCGGACTCGTCGTTCGTGAGGCCGTAGATCCCGCCGTGCATGAGCCAGTTCCAGCCATAGCAGCCACGCTCGCTCACCGTTCCATCCGGATTCACGAACCGACGCCAGAGCGATGGAAAGCGCCGAGTGGCCACCTCCAGAATCGCGAGCACTTTGTCCATGTGCTGACGGAGGTAGTCCGTGTAAACCACACAGTTTGCGGCCGGCACCGCGTCCCGGATTGCCTGCATGTGGCCATC
>JBBTXJ010000168.1:0-1705 GCA_038062335.1 Patescibacteria group bacterium
TTCAGTATTTGTGTGAGATCGCTCCGCCCGATGTGGCGGTGGTTACTGCCGTGAGTGCCGCGCATACGGAATTTTTTGGCACGGTTGAAGAGATTGCGGAAGAAAAGGGAGCGCTTGTGCGCGCGTTGAAACCGGGCGGCATCGCGGTGCTGAACGGCGATGACCCGCATGCGCGCGATATGGAACATGACGCAAAGGGAAAGGCAGTGTTGTATGGTTTCGGCACCGAAGAAGTGCGCGCGGACGGAATTGAAATGGAATTTCCTGATCGCGGGGCGTGGCCGCGCGGCATGGCGGCGATTTTGCGGCACAACGAGCGCGCCATTCCGTTTATGATTGAAGGCGCAGTAGGCCGTCACGCGCTCTATCCCGCGCTTGCAGGCGCGGCCGTCGGTTTGGCGCTTGGCCTCACGATGGAAGAAGTTGAAGGGGGACTGCGTCAGTACGCGCCGCCGTCTGGACGCATGCGGTTGATTGCTGGCATCAAAAACATATTGCTCATTGATGATTCATACAACTCGTCGCCGCTTGCCGCTATTGCGGCGGTGGAGACGCTTGCGGAGATTGAACCGGAGCGCGGCGGGGAGCGATATGCCGTGCTTGGCGACATGGCGGAACTCGGTAATATGGCGCTTGAGAGCCATGTGGCCGTGGGTCGGCGTGTGGCGGAATTAAACATAGATTTTTTGATTACGGTGGGGGAACTTGGAAAAGAAATCGGGAAGGCGGCGCGCGCGGCGGGGATGCCGGAGCATCGCGTCGCGGAATTGAACAACAGCGAAGAGGCGGGTTTGTTTTTGCAAGAGAAATTGGAGCAAGGCGATGTGGCGCTCGTGAAAGGATCGCAAGTAGTGCGCATGGAGAAGATTGTAAAAGAGGTGATGGCAGAGCCCTTGCGCGCGGAAGAACTTTTGGTGCGCATGGATGAGAGTTGGCTGAATCGCTAGGGTTAACGGTTGACAGCAGAGGATATTTTTGGTATCATTTTTTCGCTTTACCCTTTTATGGCCCCATCGTCTAGTGGCTAGGACATCAGGTTCTCATCCTGAGAACGCGAGTTCGATTCTCGCTGGGGTCACCACTTCGTTAAAACTTCGTCGTACAGGCACCAATAAAAAAGCAGGGCATAGATAATGCCCTGCGCAGG
Organism: Patescibacteria group bacterium; assembly: GCA_038062335.1. GTDB lineage: Bacteria > Patescibacteriota > Patescibacteriia > Magasanikbacterales > JBBTXJ01 > JBBTXJ01. Next base: position 1,148 of record JBBTXJ010000168.1, read on the forward strand.
TGTTTGTTAAGTGGAGGCGAGTGTCAGCGGTTTCCACACCAGATACGGGTCGGTTCCAATTTCTTCCACCATGGTGTAGAGGTGGCCATTCCATTTGGCAATCTCATCCGCCCGTTGTAGCCGCGTTACCATCTCCCTTACAATCGTCTTAGTCAACCCCGCGGCGATGAATTTAAGCATGACCCCGCGCCACACGGTGTGGACGAGTTGGCTTTCAGTGAACCGCTGTTTCACCGTCGCCGTATTCTTGATTACAGCGAGTAGACTCTCGATCAGTTCGCCGATGGCGTTGTCGGTTTTACCCAACAGGTCATCGAGCGACATGTCGGAGTAGCTGGTGGTTCCAATTTCCGTCGGAAGTTGGTGTTCAGCCGAGTGTCCGATGGGGTGGATATGCTTGTCTTCTACCACATCGCGCAAGGATCGGCTGATGCCGTGTGGGTTCTCCTCTACAAATGGGTCGGGAATTGAGATCAGGCCCACGATCACGCCCTTCTCGTGCAGGGACGCAATGAGGGGTATGAAATCCCGATCACCGGTGCAGAGCACTACTCGTTT
>JBBTXJ010000169.1:0-3511 GCA_038062335.1 Patescibacteria group bacterium
CACGAACTCCGGGCGGGAGGAGATCGTGATCGGCGGCGGTCCGATGGAGCGCATGACCACCGCGGCGCTCGCGCCGTCGTCCTTGAGCGTGACCTTGCGAGGGCAGGGGCCGCGGGTGTCGGAGGGCCGCGCGCCTCCGGAGATGTCCACACCGTCCGCGCGGAACGAAGATAAAATTCTTTGTCCGTCGGAAATACACCGATATCGTGGGCGTTCGTAAAATTCAGCAATCGTTCAAGCGTCTCATCCCGTTCTATCACGCCTGCGGCAAGGAAATAATCATACAAAAGTTGCGCGGCTGACGTGAGACGTTCCGACGGATCACTCGTGTGATGGTCCACGGTGATGCGATACTCGCCTTCTTTGAGATCCGTGCCTTCGTTTACCGATGTCTCAATATGCATCCCATGGATTTGTTTGCTCGCGGCGCGGTCCGCGTCTTGCGCTACTTCCAACCGGTCGCGCTTTTCCTGATCCATGGTGTCAAATTGAAGCACGAACGGTTTTGCGGTTCCCTCACTGCTCGGCGGCACCATTTGCAGATTTCCGGTTTGTGAGAGATCAACCTTGAAACCGGCCTTTTCCAATACCAAAAGACTCACCTTCACATCCACATTGGCAAGCTTATCTTCGTGTGCTTTCCACAGTTCTTCCTTTCCACTCGCGTTCCACTCCATGCGGCCGCGCGTTGCGAGTTGCATGTATTCTTTTACCAAACGCGGACCCTCATCGCGAAGCTTCACTTTGAGTTCCTCGGGCGAAAGATTTTTGAATTCTTCGAATTGATCCGGATGTTTCTGCATGGCGTGGAGCACCGCGAAAATCATTTCCCAGACCTTCCACGACATGGCAACGTTAGGTGGATACTCAAATTCGTGTTCCTCCACCACGGGCGGTGGTTCCTCCCCCTCTTCTTCCGCACCTCGTTCCGCGGTGGATGGCGGAGCTTCTGTAACGGGCGGCGGAGCTTCCGCGCGCTCGCTCCCAATCACGTGAAATTTTTTGGGCTGCTCCGTGAGTCCCCGTAACTCTTCCGCAAAAGTGTTGTACTGCCGCGTCACCAGATTGTAGATGTCGTTTTTGCCCGTAATATGCCGCGTGTCGATCAAATCAGCAACACCATACGGCGCAAGGCGCGCCTGATAATTCTCGAGGGTTATGTTGTCATCCAGCGGCCATTCTTCTTCACTGCCCCGCTTCTTCATCCATCCGATGATGGCTTTTTTTTCTGTTTTTGTCAGTACGCGATTTCCGGCATCAACCAAAATACCGCTCTGCGCTTCATACAGACGTTTAAGCTTCTGTTTCAATTCCGGAATACGCGGATCAGCAACTTCCTCGAGCTCCTCCGCACGATATTCAACGTGACGAGCTGACTCTGGCATGTTAAAGAGTATATCACATGTCGAATAATTTTTCTGCGTTTTCAGCGGTGGCGTTTTTGACCGTGACGAAATCGAGCCCTTTCAGTTCGGCTACTTTTTTTGCGACTTCTTCCACCATCCACGGCTCGCATGTTTTTCCGCGATACGCGGCGGGCGCGAGATAGGGGGCATCGGTTTCAATAAGTAATCGTTCGAGGGGGACGCGGCGCACGGCCTCGAGCAGGCGCTCCTGCGCCGCCGGATTTTCTGCGCGCGGCGGGAACGTGATGATACCGGTAAATCCAATAGACAAACCAAGTGACAAAAGCAATTCCGCTTCTTCTTCCGTACCGGTGAAGCAATGCACGGTTCCACGAATCTCCGGATGTTGTCGCAGAACATCAGCAAGTTCGCGATACGCATCGCGGCAGTGGATGACCATTGCCTTATTCACCTCTTTTGCAAGTTCTATATGCTGTAAAAACACTTCGGTTTGTTTTTTTATAACTTCTTCGCGCGGCACATCCTCCGGCAGATGATAAAAATCAAGGCCGGTCTCCCCTATTGCAATCACTTCCGGCGCCTCGGCAAGTTCGCGGTAGTAGGCGTAATCAAAATCCTCCTCGCGACTCATAAACGCGCTTTCCTTTTCATCAACGTACCGCGGATGGAGATGCACCGGATGGAGGCCAATGGCGGCGAAAATTTTTCCATGGCCAGTTTTTGCTACTTCCACTGCCGCACGGCTGGTATCACGCTGTGTACCAACCGCGAGCATGAGCATTCCGCGTTCTGAACATCGCTTGATCACGGCATCGCGGTCATTATCAAACGCCTTGAATTGAATATGGCAGTGGGTATCAAAGAGAGCCATAGTTACAAAAGTTTAATCACTTCTGAAAACAGCCACGGCATTTTATCAAACAATTTTACCGCCAGCGGCTGTAGACCATCAACAATCCACGAAGCATCAACCGTTTTCGCAAATGCGCCCGCGAGCGGCAGTTTTCCCATCATATAGAGGAATATCCCAATGGCCAACACGCCTTCAATGAGCCCCAGTGCCGCGCCAGCGATACGATTGGTTGTTTTCCCAAACGGCACCAGGCGCAGTATTTTTTCCGCCACCCAAAAAAGGAGGCCGATTCCGCGCGCGATGACTATATATACTAATATAAAGGTAACGACACGCGCGGTATTTTGTCCCCAGCCGGTGCGTTCAATAACCCACAAAGAAACCTGTCCAAAATATTGGTTGGCCACCAAGAGGCCGGCAATCGTGCCGATGATTGAGCCGACCGACTGCAAAAATCCGGACCAAAAGCCGAAGAGCGCGAACGCGGCAAGGACGCCGATGAGAATAATATCGAGGTAGGACATGAGAGACGGCTAGCGTTTAATTTCAAGCGCGGGAAACAGTGGTTTGCCTTTTTTGGAGCTGATGTGCACGAGCGCGTCGCTGGTTTCAACAAATTCTATTTGACCGATGATTTTTTCCGCCGTATCAGGGAGAAACGGTCGGAGAAGCCGTCCTATTTGATAGAGACGGAACAACAACTCGCCAACGCACTGCTTGGATTTTTCATCCGTAAGCGCTTCCCATGGTTTTTCATCCGTCAGACGTTTGTTGGCTTCGCGCACCAGCGTCCACACAAATTCAAGCGCCTCGTGATAACGAAATGCTTTAATGGCATCGTGATAATTGGCATACCACGGATCCGACTCCGCCACCGCGAATGGTTTAATGGCGATTTCTTTTTGTTCCGTTTTTTCAAATAAAGTCGTCACGCGCAACATCAGATTTCCCAAATCATGCGCGAGATTGCTGTTATAACATTCTTCAAATCGTTCGTAGGAAAAATCGCCGTCGTTGTCAAATGGAATTTCACGCAGGAAAAAATAGCGCACCGCGTCAAGCGGATATTTTTTTACGAGTTCAAACGGGTCAATGACGTTGCCGATTGTTTTACTCATCTTCTGGCCGTCCACCGTAATCCATCCGTGCACCGCAATTTTTTTCGGCACTTCGAGACCCGCGGACATAAGCATCGCGGGCCAGAGGAGCGAGTGGAAACGATTGATTTCTTTACCGATGATATGAACGTCGGCGGGCCAGTACTGTTTTAATTTCTTTTCATCATCACTTC
>JBBTXJ010000169.1:3521-5393 GCA_038062335.1 Patescibacteria group bacterium
AGCGCCGTCACATAATTCGTGAGCGCGTCAAACCACACGTACATTACTTGCGTATCATCATCCGGCACCGGAATCCCCCACTGTAAATGTTCTGTGGAACGCGAAACACTTATGTCTTCCAGCCCATCCTTTAACACATTAAGCATCTCGTTCCGCTTACTCTCCGGCACGACAAAATCCGGTTGTTTTTTAAAAAGCGTTTCAATCTTTTTTTGATACTTTGACAATGCAAAAAAGTAATTCTCCTCTTCCACGGCCTCAAGTTTTTTTTGATGATCCGGGCATTTGTTATCCACTAAATCTTTGGCCGTTTTAAACGATTCGCATCCTTCGCAATAGAGCGCCGTGTATGATTTTTTATACAGGTCCCCGTTTTTCATTGCCGCGCGCCAGAACGCTTGCGCGCCCTGTTCGTGGCGCGATTCCGTGGTGCGAATAAAATCATCATGGGAAATATTCCACGCTTTCGTAAGTTCCTGCACACGTTTCGCAATGGTATCAGTCCATTTTTGCGGATTCACGTCATGCTCCTTTGCCGCTTTCGCAATTTTTTGTCCGTGTTCATCCGTGCCGGTCAAAAACCACACGTCCTCGCCCTGCGCGCGGAAATATCGCGCGATGACGTCCGCGTACAACAATTCAAGCGCAAAGCCGATGTGCGGTTCTTGATTTGTGTAGACAATGGCGGTGGTGAGGTAAAATTTTGACATTACGAAGGTGCAACGACAACGGTAAACTCTCCGCGCGTTTCTTTCAGCTCTTCTCGTATTTTTGTAATCGTCCCGCGATAAATCGTCTCAAATTGTTTGGTCAATTCGCGCGCGATGATGAGCTGGCGATTGGACGGAAAAATTTTCTCCATCTCATCCAAAAGCCGGTCAATCCGGTGCGTTGATTCAAAGAATACCACGGTCTGCTGCGCATCGGCAACTCGCTTAAGAAACTCCTGACGGCCCTTTTTATGCGGCAAAAAACCGAGAAATACGAAGTTGTCGGCTGGAAAACCCGACACTGAAAGCGCGGCGGTGACCGCGGACGGGCCCGGTACCGTAATGATGGTATGCCCGGCCGCCGCTACTTTTGCCACGAGCCGCGCGCCCGGATCGGATACGGCCGGTGTGCCGGCATCAGAAACAAACGCGATATTTTTTCCTTCGTTGAGTTCAGCAATAATTTTTTTTATTTTCCCTTCGCCCGCGTATTCATCGCAGGATTCCAACGGTTTGTGAATATCAAAATGCGCCAGCAATTTTCGCGTGTGGCGCGTGTCTTCAGCGACGATTACGTCTACGCTTTTTAACGTTTCAAGCGCGCGGAACGTGATATCGCCGAGATTACCGATAGGAGTTGCGACAATGTAGAGAGAGGACATTTTTATTGATCCAACGGCCAAATTTTTTTGCCGTTTTCGTCAAATACCGAAATGGCGTTCACTGGACAGGATTGAGCGGCCAAAAACAGCATGTCATCATCGTATTTATCAGGGTCCACAAGATACGCCTTATTTTCCGCATCCAACTGAAACGTCCCGGGCGCAACCGCAACACAACTCGCCGCGCCGATGCACGCATCACGATCTATAATTACTTTTTTGTATTTACCTTCTTTACGAAGGCCAATATCCTGATTATTTTCTCGTTTTACGTCTGGCATACGTTAAATCCCTAAAAATTCATCATCACTAAGTCCCAGATTATGGAACTCGCCTTTGGTGAAATCTCCGGCTGGGAGTTTGCGCGCTTCTTCTACACGCGCTACCGCCTCCGATGGTACCACGTTAGATAAAATATTGCCATTCACGGCCACATTATTCGCCTCTTCACAGTAGCCAAGACAACCGCGGTATTCCAGGCGCACGTCCTTGCTCTCTTC
>JBBTXJ010000170.1:0-1699 GCA_038062335.1 Patescibacteria group bacterium
TTCCTGCGCCACCACCGGCGACTCTTCCACAATCGCGTTATGCGTTTCAGAAATAGCAGTGGCGAACTCTGAACTGCGGGCCTGCACCGTCTTCGCCATCTCCGCCGCGGTTTCCGGCTGAACCGATTTCAAAGAATCGTGGAGGCGTGTCATTTCCTTTTTAAATCCTCGCACCGCCGTGCTCGCGTTCGCCGCTTTCTTTTTTCCATCCGGTTTGCGCACCACTTGTTTCATTTCATCAAGCCGACGCTTCGCAAACGCCATGTGGAGGCCCGTCACCACGCGCTCATCCTGCGACAAATTCGCAAGCGCCACCTGCGTCTGTTCCGATGCTATCTTAATAGAATACAGCGCGTCGCCCGGCAAACTTTTTGACGCCGCCTGCACCGATGTAATCCATCCGCCGGTTCCCAACCCGAGCACCAACACCATCACCAACGCCGGCTGAAGCGCAAAACGCCACACATCGCGGGGAATAAATAATTTCGCGAGCGTCTGCGCGCGAAAATACAAAGAGACAGGTTCCGCCTGTTCCGCCTTGGTTTGGCGCACATAGGCCATGACCATCTGCCGGTTTTGTTCCATTGCTTCAGGAGATGGAAGAAACCGTGGATCATTATACCATGTCCGTAATGCCTGCCTCAATTGTTTATCAAATTTCCAATCTCGATACCACATACTGATAGAGCATTTACCTAAATGTTTTCGCCAATCTTCTCCCGCAGGAGTTTTCGTATCCGATGCAGTTGCACCCGTACGGCGCCTTCCCTCTTATTGACGATCGTCGCAATTTCTTTAACCCGCAAACCTTGCGCGTAAAAGAGCATAATGAGTTCCATATCATCCGGATCGAGTCCCATCACCGCGTGTGTTACCACTTCACGATCAATAGCGCCGCCAATCGTTATCCCCAAATCTTCCGTCATCGGGGTGAACATCTCTGCATCTTCAAGAGAAATAGTCGGCCGTACAGTACGGTAATGATCAACCACGGTATTCCGCGCAATCCGATACGCCAGGGCCCTAAAATGGGTCACCTTCCGACGCTCTATTACATGTGTCCACAATTTTAAAAAAACGTCTGCCGCCACATCATGCGCAACATCGCGATTGGATACACGAAACAAAATGAACCGATAAATCGCAGGATAATAATGCGTATAAAGCGTGCTAAACGCTTCCGGATCCTGCGTAGCTTCTAATCGGTACATCAGTAGCTTTTCCTCTATTTCGTCTTTCATAGAAAGTAACCGAGTAAGTGGCAAAAATGTTACCTTAAATGGGGATAAAATGCTAGTGAAGCTGGATCCCGGATCCCCGACAAGTCGGGGTCCGGGATGACATGCGGCCATAATGGCCGCATGTCACTTATCCACAGATTTGTATACACTACTCTATACTATCCTAGGCCTAAACTTGACATATCCACAGGTTACGGGCTAAAGTGATTTGTATACACTAGTGTACACTTTTGACTATGGACGGCCAACCGCGGCAAGAGGAGCAAAAACACATTATTCGACTGTCGGTCTCGGAAGCGGCTCGGCTGTTTGGCGTGAACCCGCAAACCATCCGCCGCGCTATTTTGGACAACGAATTGACCTATATTGTGGTGGCCGGGCGGTATAAAATCAATTTTGAAAGTTTGGTAAAGTGGTCGCAAAAAAAGACCATCCAACGCAAGACGCAACAGCGCGGC
>JBBTXJ010000171.1:0-1071 GCA_038062335.1 Patescibacteria group bacterium
CCCAGGGGGACGAGCCTGAGCAGCAGGGCCGCCGCCACGCTGCCGAGCCGCCAGCGCGGCTCCCAGGCGGACCCGCGCGCCGCGACCCAGACCACGAGGATACCGGTGGCCGCCAAGGTCGGCACCGTGCCCCACAACAGCACGCCGCCGGCGATCCGTTGGCGCGTGACAAAGATGTGGCCAGCGCAGTGGGTGAACAACTCGACAAAGCGCGCGCGGAAATGAAGACGTTTGTTGATGGGGGCGGCGTTGATCGCGCTTCGCAAAAGAAAGTGGCGCAAGTGGTCAGCGAGGCGGAGCAGATGATTGAGACACGCGCATTTGACGGTGCGCTGGAGCGCGTGAAAGCAATTCAGGAAATCGCGACGGTAGAGGCGCCGTTGTCGCTTCCGGAAGCGATTACGCGCGTGTTGAAGAGCGTGACAAGTACTATTATTGGAGAGCGAAAATAGCGGCAGATTGAAGCGAGAAGGTGGCCCCTTGTGGGGGTCAGCTTCTCTCTTTAATAGAGAGATCCTGAAACAAGTTCAGGATGACATCATTAACAAAGTGCGGGCTCAAAGGTCGAGCCTCCATGAGGAGGCGCTGCGCACATTGTGTGATCGCTCGGACGCTCTGCGTCTTGAACGATTAAATACACATTAATATTATTATGACCACAGCATTACGCATAACCAAGAAAGCATTTTCGAGCGCTGTTGTAGGGATGACCATTTTATGGTCTATCGGTGCATCAGCGGTCATCAGTCCACTCATCGCCGCCGGCGCAGCCGTTCCATTGGCTGACCTCGCTAGTGGTTCCCTGATCATGGCTGATGGCGCAAAGTCCGGCGCCACCGTGTATCTTTACAGTGGTGCCAAGAGATATCCATTCCCCAACCAGCGTGTCTACGCTTCATGGTATGGAAATGATTTCTCGGCAGTAAAGCGTGTTTCAACCGCAGACCTTGGTTCTATGGCCTGGGGCGACAACATGCTTTATCGTCCGGGATCTCGGCTCATTAAAGTGCCGGATGATCCAAAAGTATACGCCGTATTGCCCGCTGGGAAAGTGGCGTGGGTAAAGGACGA
>JBBTXJ010000172.1:0-5463 GCA_038062335.1 Patescibacteria group bacterium
GCGGGAAATCAGCCGAGGCAGGGCGAATCCATATCCCCAGTCAAATGTTTCGCCCTGCCGAGTCCGCATTAGTTTTCAGGGTTCTCCGCAAAATGGGTTCTGACTTTTTCAAACAAACACCACAAAATAAAATAGCCGCCCTTCCGGGCGGCCATTTTACTTTATTTTCCACTCCGATGCGCGCGGATGCGATCGGTTTCACTCAAATACTGCTTGCGCAAGCGCACGCTTTTCGGCGTGATTTCCAAATACTCGTCGTCGGACATAATTTCCAGTCCGCGTTCAATCGTCAATTCAAACGGCGGCGTGAGCGCAATCGCTTCATCAGAGGCCTTACTGCGCATGTTCGTCAATTGTTTTCCTTTGGTGGGATTCACCGACATCTCCTCGCCTTTTGCGGTGTTGCCAATCACCATGCCCTCATACACCTCGGTGGCTGGTCCAATGTACAACGTGCCGCGCTCCTGCAACCCAGCCAGCGAAAACCCAAGCGCCTTTCCGGTTGCCATAGACACCATGGAACCCACGGTGCGCCGACGAATCTCGCCGGCATACGGCTGGAAACCGAGCACGCGCGCGGAAAGAATACCCTCGCCCTTGGTATCAATAATAAACTGATTCCGGTAACCCAAAAGACCGCGCGTGGGCCCCTCAAACGTGAGCCGCACGGTTTCTCCGGTTTGCCGCAAATTCTTCAACACAAAACTCCGCGTGCCGAGACGCTCAATCACCACGCCCTGATGTTCCTTGGGCGTGTCCACAATCACTTCTTCAAACGGTTCTTGTTTAACGCCGTTTTCTTCACGAATAATCACCTGCGGCTGTGAAACTTGCAATTCAAAACCGGCGCGCCGCAAATTTTCCAGCAAAATGGCGATGTGCAATTCGCCGCGTCCAAACACGCGGAAACTATCCGGCGCGGAAAAATCGATACGCAATCCCACGTTCACTTGCAGTTCGCGTTCCAGATATTCGCGCAATTGACGCGAGGTGACAAACTGCCCCTCACGGCCGGCAAACGGCGAATTGTTCACCAAAAATGCGAGCGAGATGGTGGGCGGATCAACCGCGATGGCGGGAAGCGGCGGCACCGCAGAATCCGTGGTGACGGTTTCGCCGATATCAATATCGGGCAGTCCGGCGATCATCGCAATATCGCCAGCGCTCACTTCCGTTGTTTCCACTCTTTTCAATCCGTTAAACGTATACATCTTGGTAATCTTGCCGGAACGCGCCTCGCCATCCGGTTTTTTCACAAACACGTTGGCGCCTGTGTTGAGCGTGCCTTCATACACGCGGCCCACAGCCAAACGTCCCAAAAAATTATCGTATGCCAAATTGAACGGCTGGAGCCGGAGCGGCTGCCCTGCCAATGTTTCCGATGACGCGCACGGCACGTGCGCCAGAATCGTATCAAGAAGCGGCGTCAAATCCGCGGATTCATCCGTGAGTTTTAATTTCGCGATGCCCGCGCGCCCGTTCGCGTACACCACCGGAAAGTTTGCCTGCTCATCGCTCGCGCCCAATTCCAAAAAAAGTTCGAGCACTTGATCTTCACAGCGAACCGGATCAGCCGCGGCTTTGTCTATTTTGTTAATAATGACAATCGGCTTGAGACCCAATTCCAAAGACTTTTTCAACACAAAACGCGTTTGCGGCATGGGCCCTTCTTGCGCATCCACCACGAGTAGCACGGAATCAATGGCGCGCAGAACGCGCTCCACTTCCGAACCAAAATCCGCGTGGCCCGGGGTGTCCACGATATTGATTTTCGTGTCGCGGTAAATAATCGCGGCATTTTTTGAATAAATGGTAATGCCCCGTTCAAGTTCAAGCGGATTGGTGTCCATGGAAACGCCTTCCTCAAATGCGCCCGTCTGTCGCATGAGGGCGTCGGTGAGCGTGGTTTTCCCGTGGTCCACGTGCGCGATAATTGCAATGTTTCGAATCTCCATAAAAAAGAGGCCTCGCGGCCATACGATATGTGCTCTATATGATAGCGGTACGATGGAATTTTGTCAACACAAAACAAAAAACCGCCCACGGAAACCGTGAGCGGGAGGTTATTTACTGGATTCCGGATCGCAGAGTCCGGAATGACATAGTCTACGCCGCCTTTGTGCGATTTTCAAGATCCCGAAACGCCTTGGGGAACGCGGTGCAAACACCGTTCACTCCCCACGCGATGAACTGCTCCCATTGCTGGTAGTATCCGACGCTCGCGTTCGGATGACCATGGTCCCAGTGGAGCTCCGGCGAAATCGCGTAGTTCAACTTTTGCCCTTCGCGCGGATTTCCGCGGCACGCTCTGCCCTGTACTCGGCTCCTGCGATATTCCACTCATCCCACCACACGCCGTCGTAGATGTTCTCGTGGCCGGCGAGCTCGTTCCACAAGTAGATGGACGGGGCATTCTCGTGGTGATACTCACTGACCGAAATGAAAATCTGGATCCACGGATCCATGGCGCGCACCTTGGCCGCGCTTTCCAGCGTCAGGTCAAACACGAACGCGCGGCCGTACAAATCGTACTGCTGAAACGCGTCCACGATCATACCAAGCTGTGTGTCACCCTGCTCCGCCGCCTTCACATGGATGGCGGCGGACTGCTCCATGGGAACGAACTTCGCAATCACCTGCGCCGCCACATCCATGAAGCGCGGAATACGCGCCACAGGCCGGAACTGCCAGAACACCTGCGCGACGTTCAGCGCCTGAAGCTCTGCCTCGGTTGCCGCGTGCACGTCCGTGACGCTGGACGGCCCGGCAACACGCGCCGGGTCCAAATCATGAATGCAAACGAGATCCCCATCCGCCGTCAAGCGAACGTCAAGCTCAATGCCGAACCCAGCCGCATGCGCGGCGCGGAAAGCTTCCATCGTATTCTCGGGCTGTTCCAACTTCAGCCCTCGGTGTGCGAAAATGAGCATGGCGCTTCCCCTTCTTTCTAGCTCTGAATTGAGCGTGTACGCCCACTATACCAAAGACAAAAAAAAGTCAAACTCATAATTTTTCAATGCGCCATGGTACCATCAGGGGAACTTTTTACACCGTCGATGACACTCACTGAAAAATCAGACGTGATGATTTTGTCTTCATGCTGGAATTGAGAAAACAGTTTGTAATTTCCCGCTTCGGGAAAGGTGATTACAAAATTTACTTTGCCCACTTGAGAATCAGCGGGCTTCTGTGTGGCATGAGCATGAATGAATTGTAAATCGCCTTCGCGAAGCACTACGGTGTGACCCAACGCTCCAAGATATTTTTCAAGATTAGTGACCAGCTTACCGTCTTTTTTAATTTCGAAAGTAAATTCAACATCATTTTGAGAGGCTAGTGGTTCAGCGCTTTGACTCATGGTGATAGTGTGGCCGTCAAACGTTTTAGTGCGTTCCCTGCTCCCGATGGGCTGCGGCTTATAGTTTGCACGGTTCCCGACGGCTACTTCTTGGAAAAGAGTTACGGGCAGACGCTCACCACGAGGACCCCACTGGCTCATGTTAGGCGTAAAATCGGCAAACATGCGGTATTCTCCGTCAGTTGCAAACGTGACTGGCAGAAAAAATTCTCCCGTGGTTTTATCAAATTCTGGATGTAGGTGCTGAAAATATTGGAGATCTTTGCGAACGACAATAACATGCATAATCCTTTCATGCACAACATCAAAATCTTTCAGTATGTTGCCTTGCTCATCCTTAATTTTGTAAGCAACCTTTGTTACTTGAGCGGGTTGTATATTGTAGAGATCAGAAACCATCTCAACTTCATACGAACGATGGCTTTGAACAACTGAAGATGGGTCAGTGTTTTCTTTGGAATTTTGGTAAAGAAATATTCCTCCTCCAACGAGAACAACTCCAATGATTAAACAAAGTAGAATATTTTTCATATCATATGCTGGTTACTGACTATCCAAAGTATATCGCATTGGCATGGTAGGCCACAACAACCCAACAAAAAAGTCAACCCACTATTTACGCGAGGCGTTAAACCGAGTTACCATACCCGGTATGCCCACCAACTACGAAAAAAGCAATGCGATACTGAAAATAAATTTTTCGGTTTCGCGGCGAGCGCAAAAAATTACTGAAAAACTCTTACAAACAAAAACGGTACTCTTTCGACAAAAACTTGGTGACGCGCTTCTTGATGAACTCGCGGACTGTGCGGAAATTGATATTGTTAATCTCAAAATTGCGCCCGCAAAGCAATACCACAAAAAACGCGGCGGACGTACGGTATTTAAACGATACGGATATTATCGCCCGGCTGAAAAATACATTTACATCACCAATTTTACGGCGGTGCGTGGCCAGCCGCTCGCACCAAAAACATTCCTCACTACCCTTCTCCACGAATGGATGCACCATTACGATTACTGTAAACTGAAACTCAACTCCATCCACACCAAAGGATTTTATTTACGGCTCTCTTCACTCACCGAAGCGCTCCTCTCTTGATTTTTCCCGTCGCCTCTGCTACACTCAAATCCATGAGAATCTCTCGCAAACGACGCGGCCCTGAACCAATCGGCAAGCTCTACCGAGCCAATGAGCAAATCGCCACGGCAGAAGTACGTGTTATTGATGATACCGGCGCGATGCAAGGCGTTATGCGCACGGCGGACGCCATCCGGCTCTCGCACGAAAAAGGATTTGACCTCGTTGAAATCAATCCCAAGGCAGACCCACCGGTGTGTCGGATGATAGACTTCGGCCATTTCAAATATCAAAAAGAAAAAGAGGCGCGCAAGCAAAAAACCCACGCGCATGTGACCGAAGTAAAAGGCGTGCGCCTTTCCATGCGCATTGGCGAGCATGACCTGGACATTCGCAAACAACAGGGCATCCGGTTTCTCATGCGCGGCGACAAACTGAAAGTAGAGCTTCTGATGAAGGGGCGCGAGCGTGCGTACCGCGACCGCGCGTCAGAAATCGTGAAAAATTTCATCGCCCTCATTAACAAGGACCTGCCGGTCAAAATAGAGTCCCCAATCACGGCCCAGGGACCAAAAATCTTTGCGGTAATCGCGCGGACGTAGGGGGTATTGACAGATAAAACAACTTTCTGGTATTATAAATTCTCGTTATGGGAAAACTTAAAACCCACAAAGCAACCGCCAAGCGGTTCACCATTACGAAATCAGGCAAAATCCTGAAACGCACCGGCGGTCAGGATCATTTTAACGCACGCGAACCTGGAAAAGTAACCCGCAATAAGCGCCGCGATGTTGAAATATCGCGTGCGGAGCGGCTCCGCGTGCGTCGTGCAGCCCCATATGCCTAGAGTGAAACGAGGAACAATTCATGTAAAGCGACGCGAAAACGTTTTGAAGCGTGCCAAAGGATTCAAGTGGGGCCGCAAGAACGTGTGGAAGCGTGCGAAAATCGCGGTGGTGCGCGCCGGCATGTTTTCATACATAGGCCGCAAAGAAAAAAAGCGCGAGATGAGCAAGCTCTGGAA
>JBBTXJ010000173.1:0-1874 GCA_038062335.1 Patescibacteria group bacterium
GACCGCGTAAATATTGAACGGTCTGCGTCACTCGGCGATGAAATTGGCGGGCATTTATTATCCGGTCACATTATGGGCACGGCAGAGATTACCGATATTGATCATTCGGATAATAATCACCGGGTAACGTTTCGGGCGCCGCGTGAATGGATGAAATATATTTTTTCAAAAGGTTTTATTGCGCTTGATGGGTGCAGTTTAACTATTGTTGAGGTAGACAAAACCGCAAGCACGTTTACCGTGTGGCTTATTCCGGAAACGCTCCGCGTCACCACGTTTGGATTCAAAAAAGTGGGGGACAAGGTAAACGTAGAGATTGACTCCAGAACGCAAACGATTGTGGATACCGTACAGGCATTGATGAAATCACCCTAACCGCTCCACCCAGTGAGCATCTACCTCCACCTGCAGGTCAAGGTAGATTTTTTTATTCGTGGAGGCCTCCAGTTCTCGGCGCGCGGCCATGCCGATTTCTTTTATTTTTTTGCCGCCGTGGCCGATGAGCATTTTTTTGTAGCGCGGTTCAGTGGTCAGGATACGCGCGGTGATGACCAGATGTTCGTTGCGTTCCTCCGTTGAATCAACTTCTACATGCGTGGAGTAGGGCACTTCCTGTTCCGTCAAAAGAAATATTTTTTCGCGAATAATTTCGGCAATCCACACGTAGTCCGTGATGTTTGTTTTTTGTCCCTCCGGATATGCCGATTCACTTTCCGGCAGGAGCGTGTAAATGTGTTGGATGAGCGGCTCCACATGCCGCGCGCGCAGTGCGGCGAGTTCAAATACGCCGGCAAATTCATCGGCAAGCGCGCGATAATCCTCAAGGAACGGTTTATCGCGCTCGGGCATGTCGATTTTATTGATGACGAGGATTTTCGGCTGTTCGATTTTTCGAACCATCGCAAGCGTGGCGCGTTCCTCGGGACCAATAGCGCGCGTGGGGTCAACCACATATAAAATAACATCCACGCCCTCAAGCGAATCTTCCACGGTTTTGGTGAGCGTTTTGGTCAGCGCGCCGCCGGCGTTTTTGAAAACACCGGGCGTGTCAACAAAAATAATTTGGCCTTCAGGCCGATTCAGCACGCCATGGATTGCCTGGCGCGTGGTTTGCGGTTTATGGGTGACCGCTGAAATTTTGGTGCCGACAAGCGTGTTCATCAAGGTTGACTTCCCCACGTTTGATCGGCCGATGAGTACGACGAAACCTGACTTCATGGTGAGAGCGTATCACGATTTACTCGTTTCCACAAGGGTATTGCGCACACGGCAAGCGGTTTGTTATACTCCACCACAATGAGGGCTTTTTATGAAAGTGGTTCTATTGGCAAAAGTACACCCGCTCGGCGAGCGCGGGGCGGTGTGTGACGTGGCGGATGGATACGCGCGTAACTTTTTATTCCCTCATAAATTAGCCGTGCTCGCCACGCCGAAGGCGCTTGCGGAGGCAGAGCAAGAGCGAGAGGTTCAGCACAGGAAAGCAGAGCGGGAATTGGCGGATATACAGCACAGCGCGACGCAACTGGACGGGTATGAACTGGAAACCGAAGAAACGGTGAGCGAGGGAGGCACGCTGTATGCGTCGGTTGGCGCGCAAAAAGTGGCGCAACTGTTGAAAGAGCGCGGATTTCTTATTAAAAAAACACAGATAGTTATGGAGTCCATTAAAACACCCGGCGAACACAAAGCAACCATTCGATTTAATCACGGTCTTGAAATTGAGATCACGGTCATTGTCACTGCGGCGCCCTAAAAAGGCGCCGTTGTCTTTATGAAACACAAATACATTTTTGTCGTGGGTGGCGTGATGTCCTCGGTGGGCAAAGGCATCACGTCCGCTTCCATCGGCGCTATTTTGCAAAGCAAGGGGTTGC